>NZ_JBSGBF010000013.1:0-105253 GCF_053601115.1 Streptomyces sp. NPDC004788 | reverse complement strand
AGACTTCCTCCACACCTACAACCACCACCGCTGCCACACCGCACTCGACGGACACCCGCCCATCAGCCGCGTCAACAACGCTGCGGGCCAATACAGCTAGCCGCTGCCGAGCGGGTGGCAGGATGGAGCGCATGGACATCATGCTCTTCCACTCCGTCCACGGACTGAACGCTTCCGTGGAGGCCGCCGCCGAACGGCTCCGGACCGCCGGACACCAGGTCTGGACTCCGGACCTCTTCGACGGGCGGACGGCCGGGACCGCCGAGGAGGGCATGGCGCTGCGGGACGAGATCGGCAAGGACGAGCTGCTGAAGCGGGCGGTCCTGGCGGCGGCCCCGTACTCGGAGCGCGGCCTGGTCTACATGGGCCTGGACTTCGGCGCCTCGGTGGCGCAGACGCTCGCGCTCGGGGACGAGAAGGCGCGCGGGCTGCTGCTCCTCCACGGCACCTCGGACATCGCCGAGTCGGCCTCGGTGGACGACCTGCCGGTACAGCTGCACGTGGCCGAGCCGGACCCGTTCGAGACGGACGACTGGCTGTCGGCCTGGTACCTGCAGATGCGCAGGGCGGGCGCGGACGTGGAGATCTACCGCTACCGGGGCGCCGGGCACCTCTACACCGATGCGGAGTCGCAGGACTGGGACGCCGAGGCGGCCGAGCAGACCTGGAGGGTGGCGCTGTCCTTCCTGGACAGCCTGTAGGGCTTCCCGCGTGGAACGGGCGGTGGCCCCGGGGGTTTTCCCGGGGCCACCGCCGTGTCGTGTGGACGGACCGTCAGGCGCGGTACGCGGTCCAGGAGTCCTTCATGCGGGCCACCTGGCCGGCGGTGAACTGGTACATGCAGGAGTCGTACGTGTAGTCCATGAAGTTGTGGATCGGGTCCACGCCCGGCTTCGAGGTGCAGGAGTCACGGCCGGTCGGGCACTGGTACGCGGCGCTCTTCTCGGCCGGGGTGTCGGAGACGTAGTCGCCGTTGCCGTTACAACCGCCCTGGAAGGTGTGGTAGAGGCCCATCCAGTGGCCGACCTCGTGGGTGGCGGTGTCGCCCTCGTTGTAGTTGGCGGCCGAGCCGCCCGGGAGCGAGGCGTCGAGGATGACGACGCCGTCCATGTTCGGGCTGGAGTTGTACGAGGACGGGAAGGTCGCCCAGCCGAGCAGGCCGCCGCCGAGGTTGGCGGTGTAGATGTTCAGCGCGCCCGCGCCACCCTTGCGCAGGGCGGTCTTCATGTCCTTCTCGGCCTGGGAGCCGGAGGTC
The DNA here is from genome assembly GCF_053601115.1 of Streptomyces sp. NPDC004788. NCBI lineage: Bacteria > Bacillati > Actinomycetota > Actinomycetes > Kitasatosporales > Streptomycetaceae > Streptomyces > Streptomyces sp. NPDC004788. Next base: position 103,998 of record NZ_JBSGBF010000013.1, on the reverse strand, counting down.
AGGTTGTACCAGGTCGCGTTGTCCGTGTAGTCGGTGCCGGCCAGCGAGAACTGGAAGCCCGAGTCCACGTTGCCGGTGCCCTGGCCCGCGTAGGCGGCGTTGAGGACGCTGATCTGGTTGTTGATGTCCTGCGAGCTGAGGTTGCCCGCCGTGCCGCTGTGGATGACGTGGAAGTAGACCGGGATGCTCGTGGCCGCGGCGAGACCGGCGGCGGAGGAGACCCGGCCCTCGGCGCGGGCGGCGGTGACCTTCTTCTGCAGGTCGGCGTCCATGGCCTTGGCCTGGGCGGCGGTGAGCTCGTTGGGCTCGGCCTGGGTGGCGCTGCCCTTGGCCTTGCGGGCGCCGGAGAGGGCGGCGACGCCGTTGGCGCACTTCTCGGCCGAGGCCAGGGTGGTGGTGCCGCCGGCCGGGGCGGCCGCCGGGGCGGAGAGCGGCGCCAGGGCCAGGGTTCCGGCCATGATGGCGGTGCCGAGCAGACGACGCGACATACGCGGCGATATACGGGCAAGAGCGCGCACGGGGGGACTCCTCGCGGGGGGTCGTGGAGAGGTACTTCCTCGCCACGGCGGGGAGATTACGCGTCCATGTCATATGTCGTTGAGGGTTGATCAAGCCCAATCATTCACCGGTCAAATGGGGGCATCGGGAAGAAAAACTTGCGCCGCTTCCGGAGTTTGAGACGCGGACGTAACAGAAGGAGCGCCGAAGGCGGGGGATGTGTCCGGGTTCGAAGCCCCGGACTCACCACCCGCCGTAGCCATGTGATCCGTCGTTAACAAAGCGGATCATGACTGAAAATGATCGGTCACCGTACCGGCTGGTACACCCGCTCGACACGCTGCGTTCCGCTGAGCGTGCGGTACGAACGCGCCCACGAGGCCGTCGCGTCGGGGTCCGCCTTGTCGGACACCGTGTAGTAGTCCATCTGCGAGCGGTCGGCCGTCACGTCGAGCACGCCGTAGCCGTGGTGGTCCATGTCCACCCACTTCACATGCCGGTTGGCGGTCTTCACCGCGGCCGCCGCCACCAGCGACACCGTGCCCGGCGCCACGTGCAGGAGGTCGTCCAGGTTGTCCGAGGTCACCGAGGTCACCACGAACTCCGTCGCCGCCGAGGCCGACAGCGGGTACGTCGCGGCCTTCACCGGCACGTCGTTGGCCCACGCCATGTGGATGTCGCCGGTCAGGAAGACCGTGTTGCGGATCGAGCGGTCCACCAGGTGCTGCAGCAGCTCCTTGCGGTCGTCCGTGTAGCCGTCCCACTGGTCGACGTTGACCGCGATGCCCTCCTTGGGCAGCCCGAGCAGCTCGGCGAGCGGACCGAGCAGATCGGCCGGCAGCGCGCCGAAGGCGACCGGCGAGATCATCACCGAGGTGCCCACCAGCTGCCAGGCCGCGTCCGAGGCCACCAGGCCGGCCTTCAGCCAGTCCAGCTGCGCCCGGCCGGTGATGGTGCGCTCCGGGTCGTCGACCTTGCCGCTGCCCACGCCCGCCTGCTGCGAGCGGAACGAGCGCAGGTCGAGCAGGTGCAGATCGGCGAGCCGGCCGAAGCGCAGCCGGCGGTAGACCGTGCCCTCGGTGGAGGTGCGCACCGGCATCCACTCGAAGTACGCCCGCTTGGCCGCCGCCACCCGGTCCGCCCAGACGCCCTCGGCGCCCGGCGTGTGGTTCTCGGCCCCGCCCGACCAGGCGTCGTTGGCGAACTCGTGGTCGTCCCAGATCGCCACGATCGGGTGCACCGCGTGCAGCGCCTGGAGGTCGGCGTCCGTCTTGTAGGTGGCGTGCCGGACGCGGTAGTCGGCGAGCGAGAGGATCTCGTGCGTCGGCCGGTGCTGCCGTACGACGTACTTCGCCTCCGGGTAGGCGCCGGTCGCGTACTCGTAGATGTAGTCGCCGAGATGGAGGACGGCGTCCAGGTCGGTCCGGGCGGCCAGGTGCCGGTACGGCGAGAAGTAGCCGGCCTCCCAGTTGGCGCAGGACACCACGCCGAAGCGGATGCCGTCGGCCGCGTCGGCGGCCGGCGCGGTGCGGGTGCGGCCCGCGGGGGAGACGGTCCCGCCCGCGGTGAAGCGGTAGAAGTACGCGGTGGCCGGCCGCAGTCCGCGGACGTCGGCCTTCACCGTGTGATCGGAGCCGGCGGATGCGACGGTGCTGCCCTCGGCCACGATCCGGGTGAAGCCGCGGTCCTCGGCCAGTTCCCAGCCGACCGTGACATCGGGGCCCTGGCCCGAGCCGGGCACGGCGTCGGGGGTGGGCGTGACGCGCGTCCAGAGCAGGATGCCGTCGGGCAGCGGGTCGCCGGAGGCGACGCCGTGCAGGAACGCGGGGGCCCCGGAGTCCGCGCGTGCGGTCGAGGCGGCGCCCACCAGGGCCGGCGCGACGGCGGCGGTGACGGCGGCGGCCTTCACCACGGTGCGGCGGCTGGGGGCGGATATGAGGTTACGACTGGTCACGGCCCGTCAGATTACCGCCGAGTAGGAGGAACGGGCAGGGGTCTGTACGAATGTTCGTCCGGCATTCGCCGGACCTTCTCCTTCCACTTCCTCGCTCCGGCGATTCCGGCGATTCCAGAGACCTCGGCGAGGAAGAGGAAGAAGAGGAAGAACGGCGGCGGGAAGGGCGTCAGCCCTTGAGGGCCTTCGTCAGGGCCGTGTTGAACTGGTCCACCGTCAGCGGCGGGTTCTTGCTGCCCTCCACGGTCAGGGCCTTGCCGTCCATCTTCAGCGTCGGCGTGCCCGTGACCCCGCTCTTGTCGAAGGTCTTCGACATCTTCATCGCCCAGGCGTCGAAGGTGCCTTCCTCGACGTTCCGCTGGAAGTCGGCGTTGCCCTTCAGGGCCGGCACCGAGTCCGCCACCTTCAGCAGGTAGGAGTCCTTGGCGAACTTGTCGTCGCGCTCGTCCGGGTGGAACTGGGTCGAGTAGAGCGCCGCCTTGTACTTCAGGAACGCCTCGGGGCTCACGTCGAGCGCCGCGCCCAGCGCGGACAGGGCGTTCTTGGAGCCCTGGCCCTGGTCGGAGTTGTCGATGAAGGTGGCGCCGATGTACTTGATCTTGTACTTGCCGTCGGCGACGTCCTTCTCGACGGTGGCGCCCACGCCCTGCTCGAAGGTCGCGCAGACCGGGCAGCGCGAGTCCTCGTACACCTCCAGGGTCTTCTTCGCCTCGGGCTTGCCGATGACGACCGTGGTGCCGTCGGTGCCCTCGGTGTTCTTCGGCGCCGTGACGCTCTTCGCGTCCGCGGCCGCCTCCCACTGGGACGGCTTGTTGGCCTGGACGACGGCGAAGCCGATGCCGCCGGCGACGGCGAGGACGGCGACCGCCGACCCGGCGACGATCAGCTGCCGGCGGGCCTTGTCCTTCTTGGCCTGCTTCTCGCGCTCGGCGCGCAGCCGCTCGCGGGCGGCGGCCTTGTTCTCCTGGCTGTTGCGCTTGCTCATGGTGGGGCACTCCGTGAAAGGGAGGAGGAACGGGGAATCGCGTGCTGGGTCCGCGCGCCGACTCGGGGAGTCAGGCGAGGACGAGGCACGGCGGTCCACGCCGTCCTACGGAGTGCGCCCAGAGCCGGGTGCGGGAGCGGCGCGGCCGCTCCACCGGGCGCCCGGCGCGCCGCCGGCCGGTCCCGGCCGTGCGGGCGAAGGCCACCACGAGCAGCAGCGGCCGGAAGGCGCAGGCCACGGCCGCGCGCAGCAGCCGGGCCAGGGCCCGCTCTCCGCCGCGCAGCCAGGAGGCCGCGGTCAGCCCGACCACCACATGGGCGGCGAGCAGCAGCCAGGGCACGGCCGGGTCGGGGGAGGAGAGCAGGGCGGTCACGCCCGCGGAGCCGGGCGCCGCGACCCCGGGCAGCGGGGTGCCGACGGCGCCGCCGCACAGCGCGTCCACGTCGAGGCCGACCGAGCGCAGCGACCCCGCGACCGGGCCGCCGGCGGGCCCGTAACAGGCCACCTGGCCGCTGGTGAACAGGGTGTCGGCGGCCAGCTCCAGCGGGACGAGCAGCCCCGCGATCGGGCCGAAGCCGCGCTCGCGGCCGGCCAGCGCGAAGGCCACGCCGAAGACCGCCACCGCGACCGGGACGACCGTGCCGAGCGGCAGCGGCACCCCCGACAGCAGGACGTGCGAGGCCACGGACAGCGTCACGACCAGTGCCGTGAAGAACGCCGCCCGGAGGGCTCTCAACTGGATTCCTGCCATGTCCATCGCGAGGGAAGTGTCCCATGCCCGGCCGTAAGAGGTCCCTAAGGCCGGGCTGTGAGCCGTCGCGCAAGGCCCGCTTACAGGCCGGGGATCCGGCCGTTGCGGAACAGGTCGACGAAGATCTGGTGGTCGGCCCGCGCCCGGGCCCCGTACGCGTGGGCGAAGTCCACCAGGAGCGCCGTGAAGCCCTCCTCGTCGGCCGCGATGGCCGCGTCGATGGCCCGCTCCGTCGAGAACGGCACCAGCGAGTGGCCGCTGGAGTCGTCCGCCGCCGCGTGCATCGCCGCGGTCGCCCGGCCGAGGTCGGCGACGGTCGCCGCGATCTCCTCCGGGTCGTCGATGTCCGACCAGTCCAGGTCGACGGCGTACGGAGACACCTCCGCGACCAGCTGCCCGGCCCCGTCCAGCTCCGTCCAGCCGAGCCACGGGTCCGCGTGCGCCTGGAGCGCCCGCTGCGAGATCACGGTGCGGTGGCCCTCGTGGTGGAAGTAGCCCCGTACCGCCGCGTCCGTCACATGCCGGGAGACCGCCGGGGTCTGCGCCTGCTTCATGTAGATGACGACGTCGTTCTCCAGGGCGTCGCTGTTGCCCTCCAGGAGGATGTTGTACGAGGGCAGGCCGGCCGAGCCGATGCCGATGCCGCGGCGGCCCACGACGTCCTTCACCCGGTACGAGTCGGGGCGGGCCAGGCTGGACTCGGGCAGCGTCTCCAGGTAGCCGTCGAAGGCGGCGAGCACCTTGTACCGGGTCGCCGCGTCCAGCTCGATGGATCCGCCGCCGGAGGTGAAGCGGCGCTCGAACTCGCGGATCTCGGTCATCGAGTCGAGCAGCCCGAAGCGGGTCAGCGCGCGGGCCTCGCGCAGCGCGTCGAGCAGCGGGCCCTCGGCCGTGTCCAGCGTGAAGGGCGGGATCTCGTCGTTCTTGGCGCCGGTCGCGAGCGCGTGGATGCGCTCCCGGTAGGCGGCGGCGTACACCGTCACCAGCTCGGTGATCTGCTCGTCGCTGAGCGCCTTCGCGTAGCCGATCAGGGCCAGCGAGGCGGCGAGCCGCTTGAGGTCCCAGGTGAAGGGGCCGACGTACGCCTCGTCGAAGTCGTTGACGTTGAAGATCAGGCGCCCGTTGGCGTCCATGTAGGTGCCGAAGTTCTCGGCGTGCAGATCGCCGTGGATCCACACCCGGCCGGTCCGCTCGTCCAGGAACGGTCCGCCGTGCGCCTCCCGCTCCAGGTCCTTGTAGAAGAGGCAGGCGGTGCCCCGGTAGAAGGCGAAGGCGGAGCCGGCCATCTTCCGGAACTTGACCTTGAAGGCGGCGGGGTCGGCGGCGAGCAGCTCGCCGAAGGCGGTGTCGAAGACGGCGAGGATCTGCTCACCGCGCTCGGCGGCGGTGGGCTGCGGGACCGACATCGAAGGTGCCTCCTGGTGGGCGATCCGGCACGAAGAGTGGCCGAAAATGGTGCGTGACAAAAGGGGACAGGTGTTCCCTGTCTCCCAACGCGCGACCGTACCGCCGAGTGCCCGAGTGTTGTCAGTGGGGCGACGTAGACTTCCACGCTGTCCCCCCAGAAATTCATCGTTGGAGGCATCCCCACCGTGACCAGGCCGCCCTTCACGCACCTCCACGTCCACACCCAGTACTCCCTGCTGGACGGTGCCGCGCGGCTGAAGGACATGTTCAACGCGTGCAACGAGATGGGCATGACCCATATCGCCATGTCCGACCACGGCAACCTGCACGGGGCCTACGACTTCTTCCACTCGGCCAAGAAGGCCGGTGTGACCCCGATCATCGGCATCGAGGCGTACGTGGCGCCCGAGTCCCGCCGTAACAAGCGCAAGATCCAGTGGGGCCAGCCGCACCAGAAGAAGGACGATGTCTCCGGTTCGGGCGGTTACACGCACAAGACGATCTGGGCGGCCAACGCCACCGGTCTGCACAACCTCTTCAAGCTCTCCTCCGACGCCTACGCCGAGGGCTGGCTGCAGAAGTGGCCCCGGATGGACAAGGAGACCATCTCCCAGTGGTCGGAGGGCCTGATCGCCTCCACCGGCTGCCCCTCCGGCGAGCTCCAGACCCGGCTGCGCCTCGGCCAGTTCGACGAGGCCCTGAAGTCCGCCTCCGAGTACCAGGACATCTTCGGCAAGGACCGCTACTTCCTGGAGCTGATGGACCACGGCATCGAGATCGAGCGCCGGGTCCGCGACGGGCTCCTGGAGATCGGCAAGAAGCTCGGCATCCCGCCGCTGGTCACCAACGACTCGCACTACACCTACGCGCACGAGGCCGCCGCCCACGACGCCCTGCTGTGCATCCAGACCGGCAAGAACCTCTCGGACCCCGACCGCTTCAAGTTCGACGGCACCGGCTACTACCTGAAGTCCACGGACGAGATGTACGCCATCGACTCCTCGGACGCCTGGCAGCAGGGCTGCGCCAACACCCTCCTGGTCGCCGAGCAGGTCGACACCACCGGCATGTTCGAGGCCAAGAACCTCATGCCGAAGTTCGACATCCCGGAGGGCTACACCGAGGTCACCTGGTTCCGCGAGGAGACCATGCGGGGCATGCACCGCCGTTTCCCGAACGGCATCCCCGAGGACCGCATGAAGCAGGTCGAGTACGAGATGGACACCATCATCTCGATGGGCTTCCCGGGCTACTTCCTCGTCGTCGCCGACTTCATCATGTGGGCGAAGAGCCAGGGCATCGCCGTGGGCCCCGGCCGAGGCTCCGCGGCCGGCTCGATCGTCGCGTACGCCATGGGCATCACCGACCTCGACCCCATCCCGCACGGCCTGATCTTCGAGCGCTTCCTCAACCCCGAGCGCATCTCGATGCCCGATGTCGACATCGACTTCGACGAGCGCCGGCGCGTCGAGGTGATCCGGTACGTGACCGAGAAGTACGGCGCCGACAAGGTCGCCATGATCGGCACGTACGGCAAGATCAAGGCCAAGAACGCGATCAAGGACTCCGCCCGCGTCCTCGGCTACCCGTACGCGATGGGCGACCGCCTCACCAAGGCCATGCCCGCCGACGTCCTCGGCAAGGGCATCGACCTCGACGGCATCACCAACCCGAGCCACCCGCGCTACAGCGAGGCGGGCGAGATCCGGGCGATGTACGAGAACGAGCCGGACGTGAAGAAGGTCATCGACACCGCCAAGGGCGTCGAGGGCCTGGTCCGGCAGATGGGTGTGCACGCCGCCGGCGTGATCATGTCCAGCGAGCCGATCGTCGACCACGCCCCGATCTGGGTGCGGCACACCGACGGCGTCACCATCACGCAGTGGGACTACCCGCAGTGCGAGTCGCTCGGCCTGCTGAAGATGGACTTCCTCGGCCTGCGCAACCTCACCATCATGGACGACGCCGTCAAGATGGTGAAGGCGAACAAGGGCATCGACCTCGACCTGCTCGCCCTCCCGCTCGACGACCCCAAGACCTTCGAACTGCTCCAGCGCGGTGACACGCTCGGCGTCTTCCAGTTCGACGGCGGCCCCATGCGCTCCCTGCTCCGGCTGATGAAGCCGGACAACTTCGAAGACATCTCCGCCGTGTCCGCGCTCTACCGCCCGGGCCCGATGGGCATGAACTCGCACACGAACTACGCCCTGCGCAAGAACAAGCAGCAGGAGATCACTCCGATCCACCCGGAGCTGGAGGAGCCCCTCAAGGAGGTCCTCGACGTCACCTACGGCCTGATCGTGTACCAGGAGCAGGTGCAGAAGGCCGCCCAGATCATCGCCGGCTACTCGCTCGGCGAGGCCGACATCCTCCGCCGCGTCATGGGCAAGAAGAAGCCCGACGAGCTGGCGAAGAACTTCACCATCTTCCAGGCCGGCGCCAAGAAGAACGGCTACAGCGACGAGGCCATCCAGGCCCTGTGGGACGTGCTGGTCCCCTTCGCCGGCTACGCCTTCAACAAGGCGCACTCCGCCGCGTACGGCCTGGTCTCCTACTGGACCGCCTACCTCAAGGCCAACCATCCGGCCGAGTACATGGCCGGACTGCTCACCTCGGTCAAGGACGACAAGGACAAGTCCGCCGTCTATCTGAACGAGTGCCGCCGCATGGGCATCAAGGTGCTCCCGCCGAACGTCAACGAGTCCGAGGCGAACTTCGCCGCCCAGGGCGACGACGTGATCCTCTTCGGCCTCACCGCCGTCCGCAACGTCGGCTCCAACGTCGTCGAGTCGATCATCAAGACGCGCAAGAGCAAGGGGAAGTACAGCTCCTTCCCCGACTTCCTCGACAAGGTCGAGGCCGTGGTCTGCAACAAGCGCACGATCGAGTCGCTGATCAAGGCCGGTGCCTTCGACACCATGGGCCACACCCGCAAGGGCCTGGTCGCCCAGCACGAGCCGATGATCGACACCGTGGTGGCGGTCAAGCGCAAGGAGGCCGAGGGACAGTTCGACCTCTTCGGCGGCATGGGCGACGAGGACAGCAGCGAACCGGGCTTCGGCCTCGACGTCGAGTTCTCCGACGTCGAGTGGGAGAAGTCGTACCTGCTCGCCCAGGAGCGGGAGATGCTCGGTCTGTACGTCTCCGACCACCCGCTCTTCGGTCTGGAGCACGTCCTGTCGGACAAGACCGACGCCGGCATCTCCCAGCTCACCGGAGGCGAGCACGCGGACGGCGCGGTCGTCACCATCGGCGGCATCATCTCCGGCCTCCAGCGGAAGATGACCAAGCAGGGCAACGCCTGGGCCATCGCCACCGTCGAGGACCTGGCCGGCTCCATCGAGTGCATGTTCTTCCCAGCCACCTACCAGCTGGTCTCCACCCAGCTGGTCGAGGACGCGGTCGTCTTCGTCAAGGGCCGCCTCGACAAGCGCGAGGACGTCCCGCGGCTGGTCGCGATGGAGCTGATGGTCCCCGACCTGTCGAACGCGGGCACCAACGCGCCGGTCGTCCTCACCATCCCCACGGTGAAGGTGACCCCGCCGATGATCAGCCGTCTCGGCGAGATCCTGGGGCACCACAAGGGCAACACCGAGGTCCGGATCAAGCTCCAGGGCCCCCGGAAGACCACGGTGCTGCGGCTCGACCGGCACCGCGTGCAGCCCGACCCGGCGCTCTTCGGCGACCTGAAGGTGCTGCTCGGCCCGTCCTGCCTGGCCGGCTAGCCCGGATCCGTACCGGCGCGAGGGGCGTTCCGGCCCGCATACGTGCGAGGGGGCTTCCGGTCCGCACGCGGACGGGGGCGCCGGTCCGCATACGTGCGAGGGGCGTTCCGGTCCGCACACGCGCGAGGGGCGCGCCCGTCGTCACGGGCGCGCCCCTCGCGTACGGCTACACGTCAGTTGTGGCCGAAACGCTTCTGCCGACCCTTGCGTGCCATGTCGCCGGGCGTGACCTGCGAGGCGCGCGACTCGGACATGGACTCCATCGACGAGCGCTCGGCCTGCTGCTGGCCGCGCTCGGCCTGCGAGCCGCGCTGCGGCGACTGCTGACTGCGATCCTGCTTGCGGTTCTTGGCCATGGTGATGATGCCTCCTCAAGGGGGTGTGGGGGCCAGGGCCGCTGCCAGACTCACACATGGCGGAAAGCGTCGCATTTTGGATCATTACGGACAGTAGACGTCGTTCCCGAGTGGAATCCGAGTGAGATCCGCCACGCCGATGATCCAGTTCCGGACGTCAACGCCACCCCGGTCGGGCAGACTCGAAGGAACCCGGAGCACTTCCGATCCCGAGGTTCCCGAGCAGGTTCGGCGAAAGAGGGTGGAACACGTGGACCGATGCGTCGTCCTGGTGGACGCCGGTTATCTGCTGGGCGCCGCCGCCAGCCTGCTCGCCGGGGAACCGGCCCGCTCACGGATCACCGTCGACCACGCCGCGCTCATCCAGCAGCTGCGCGAGCGCGCCGAGGCCGACACCCAGCTGCCCCTGCTGCGCATCTACTGGTTCGACGGAGCGCCCGACCGGGTGCCCCAGCCCGAGCACCGCCGGCTGCGCGTGCTGCCCCGGGTCACCGTCCGGCTCGGCGCGCTGACCCGCAGCGACGGGCGCTGGGCCCAGAAGGGCGTCGACGCGGCCATGCACACCGAGCTCACCGAGCTCTCCCGCAACCGCGCCTGCTCCGACATCGTCCTCGTCACCGGCGACGGCGACCTGCTGCCCGGACTGATGTCCGCCAAGGAACACGGCGTCGCGGTCCACCTGTGGGCCGTGCAGGCCGCCGACGGCGACTACAACCAGTCCGAGGACCTGGTCGCCGAGGCCGACGAACGCCGGGTCCTCGACCGGACCTGGATCACCCGCGCCATCCGGGCCAAGGACCTCAACGGAGTGTGCGCCCCGCCGCCGGTGCCCCGCCCCGAGATCGCCGCGATCCTCTCCGCGCCGCTGCCCGAGTCCGCGCTCGCCGCCTCCGCCGAACGGGCCGCCGCGGCGGCAGCGGCGGCCGCCTCGCACGACGGACCCGCCGCCGGACGCCGGGACGACACGCGAACCGACCTGGCCGCCGGCCCCGGCGACCGTGTGAACGGTTCCGTGAACGGCTCCGTCAACGGCTCCGGCGTCCCCGCGCCCGCCCCCGGCCGTAGCGTGCCCACCCCCAAGGACCTCGCCGGCCTGCGCGGCCCCGCCCCGTCGCCCGCCCCGCAGCCCGCCGCCACCCTCCGGTGGTCCTCCGACAAGGGCTGGATCGACCGCCCCGCCCCCTCGCTCGGCGAACCCGCCGAGACCGCGTCCCTGCCCACCCTCGCCCAGCTCACCAGCGCCGAGCAGCGCTGGGCCGACCGCGAGGAGGACATCACCACCGTCGGCGGCGACCCCTACGAGGTCGGCCAGGTCTTCGCGCGCCGCTGGCTCGACCGGCTGCCCGAGCCCGGTCACGTACCGAAACTCGCCACCATGTACCCGCGCATCCCGCACCGCATCGACGGCGAACTGCTCCGCTACGCCGCCCGCTTCGGACTGCTCGCCCACAAGGACGACCAGATCGACGAACACGACCGCTATGCGATCCGGGCCGGATTCTGGCGCGAGATCGACATGCACGCCGCCGCCCAACACGCCCCCGCGCCCGAGGAGAGCCGCGGCACCCCTTAGGCTCATCCCTCGTGAGTACGGTGTGCGTGGTGCGGGATCTGGTCAGGACGTACCCCGCCACACGCGGCAGACGCGGCGCGCCCGCGACCCCCGAGGTGCGGGCCACCGACGGGATCAGCCTCGATGTGCGCGGCGGTGAGATCTTCGGCCTGCTCGGACCCAACGGCGCCGGCAAGTCCACCCTCGTCCGCCAGCTCACCGGCCTGATGCGCCCCGACTCCGGCACGGCCCGGATCCTCGGCCACGACATCGTGCGCCACCCCGAGCGCGCCGCCCGCCTCCTCGCCTACCTCGGCCAGGAGTCCACCGCCCTCGACGAGCTGACCGTCGCCCTCGCCGCCGAGACCACCGGCCGGCTGCGCGGGCTCGGCGCCCGCGAGGCCCGTGCCGCCCGCGACGCCGTCCTCGACGAACTCGGCCTCGGCGAGATCGCCGGCCGCCCCCTCAAGAAGCTCTCCGGCGGCCAGCGCCGGCTCGCCTGCTTTGCCGCCGCCCTCGTGGGCGAGCGCCCCCTCCTCGTCCTCGACGAGCCCACCACCGGCATGGACCCGGTCGCCCGCCGCGCCGTCTGGGCCGCCGTCGACCGGCGCCGCGCCGAACACGGCGCCACCGTGCTGCTCGTCACCCACAACGTCATCGAGGCCGAGACCGTCCTCGACCGGGTCGCCGTCATAGACCGCGGCCGGGTCATCGCCTGCGACACCCCCGCCGGCCTCAAGGAACGCGTCGCGGGCGAGGTGCGGGTCGAACTCGTCTGGCGCGAGCGCCCCCCGCTCGACGTCCCCGAGGTCGCCGCGCTGCGCGTCTCGGCGCAGGAGTCCGGCCGCCGCTGGGTGCTGCGGCTCGGCCCCGACGAGGCGCGGGCCGCGGTCGCCGCGGTGACCGGCGGAGCGGCGTTCGCGGCCCTCGACGACTTCACCCTGGCGACGCCGAGCCTGGAGGACGTGTACCTGGCGCTCGGCGGCCAGACGCGGGGGCTGGTGAAGGCGTGACGTACCACCCGTCGACCGTCAGGAGCTGGACGAGTTGAGCACCCTGCCCGCCGAGGCCCTGACGGCCGCCGCCGTTCCCGTCGACGTGGTCCGCGACGCCCCCGAGGCGCCCGCCGCGCCGCTCGCCCCGCGCGCCCGGCTGCTGCCCGCGCTCGGCGCCGTCTACCGGGCACAGCTCAGCCGCGCCCGGGTCGCCCGCATCCCGCTGCTCTTCGTGGCGACCTTCCAGTCCATCGGCATCATGATCCTGATGCGCGGCGTCGTCGACGGCGGCTCGGAGGCCCGGTCCGTGGTGGCCGGCTCCGCCGTGCTCGTCGTCGCCTTCGTCGCGCTCAACCTGCTCGCCCAGTACTTCGGGCAGCTGCGGGCCGGCGGCGGCCTCGACCACTACGCCACGCTGCCCGTGCCGCCCGCGGCCGTGGTGCTCGGCGCGGCCGGCGCGTACGCCTCCTTCACCGTGCCCGGCACGGTGGTGACCGCCGTCGTCGGATCGGTGCTCTTCGGGCTCCCGCTCGGCCACCTGTGGATCCTGGCGGCGGTCGTCCCGCTGTCCGGCGCGGCCCTCGCCGGCCTCGGCGCGGCCCTCGGCCTGCTCGCCCCCCGGCAGGAGCTCGCCACCCTCCTCGGCCAGCTCGGCATGTCCGCGGCCCTGCTCCTGGGCGTGCTGCCCGCCGACCGCATGCCCGCCCCCATCGCCTGGGCCCGCGACCTGCTGCCCTCCACGTACGGCGTCGAGGCCCTGGCCCGCACCTTCGACGCGCACCCGGACTGGACGGCGGTCTGCCTGGACCTCGGGGTGTGCGCGGCGGTGGGCGTGGGCTCGCTGGCGGTGGCCACCTGGGCCTACCGCCGAGCCGCGGTGCGCTGACCCCCCTTATCGAGGCTCGGTTCCCCCCTGCCTACGTGCGGGGGAGCTTGAGCCGGGCTCACCGCCCCGACCGTGCTCGGGACTGTTCCCCCGTCACGCCCCTTCGGCTCACTCGCCTTGCGGCGGACGATCCGATGATCCGCTGAGGCGACTCACAGCCACACCTGGCACGATGGCGTCGTGACCGCACCTCTGACTCCGCCGCACCAGCCGCCGCACGACTCCGCCTGGCCGCCGCCCTCACCCGTGCCGCCCGCCGAGGACGGGCCCGGGACGGCGACCGAGATCCGGCAGGCCGCCGTGGTGGCGGCCGTGTCCGGGCTCCTCGGCGCGCTGCTCGGGCTGCTGTGGCTGTGGCTCGCGCCGCGGGTCTCGCTGATCTCCGACGGCAAGGCGGTCTTCCTGCGCAACAGCGAGGCGGAGTCGGCGATCGGCGCCGACGGAACGTTTGTCCTGCTCGCGCTCGGCTTCGGGGCCGTCGCCGCGGCCCTCGTCTTCCTGGTGCACCGGCGCGGCGGCGTCGCCCTGGTGCTCGGCCTCGCGCTCGGCGGCATCCTCGGTTCGCTGCTCGCGTGGGGCGTGGGCGTCTGGTTCGGCGGGGAGCGCGATGTCGTCGCCCACGCCAAGGCCGTCGGCCCCAAGGTCCCGTTCGACGCGCCGCTCGAACTCGGCATGGGCTTCGCGGCGATGCTGGCCTGGCCGGTCGCCGCGATGATCGTCCACCTCGCGCTCACCGCCCTCTTCGGCCCGCGCGACCCGGAACCCGAGGACGGCGCCTGGCCGCCGCTGCCGAACCCGCAGGCACCGCACGCGCCTCAGGCACCGCAGGAGCCGCAGAGCTGACGGCTGCCGGGCTCGCGGCCGGGCCCAGCAGTCGCGGGCTCAGCCGCGGCCGATGGGCGCCAGGACGGCGCCGGTGAGGGCCGCCAGGTCCTGGGGGGCGAGCTCGACCTCCAGGCCGCGGCGGCCGGCCGAGATGCAGATCGTGGCGTGGTCCGACGCCGACGCGTCCAGGACCGTACGCAGCCGCTTGCGCTGGCCCAGCGGGGAGATGCCGCCGCGGACGTACCCCGTGGTGCGCTCGGCCGCCGCCGGGTCGGCCATCGCCGCGCGCTTGCCGCCGACCGCCGAGGCGAGGGCCTTCAGGTCGAGCTGGCCGGCCACCGGGACGACCGCGACGGTCAGCTCGCCGTCGACGTCCGCGACCAGCGTCTTGAACACCCGGTCCGGGGTGACGCCGAGCGCCTCCGCCGCCTCCTCGCCGTACGAGGGGGCCGCCGGGTCGTGGTCGTAGGCGTGCAGGACGTACGCCGTGCCGGCCGCCGCGAGGGCCACCGTCGCCGGGGTGCCCCCGGCGTTCTTCTTCTGCTTCTTCGCCACGCCGGGCTCTCCTCGCAGGACTGGGGTATCGGGCTCAGTTCGGGCTGGTCGGCGCCCGGGTCAGCTCCACGGCCGGCAGCGACGGAAGGTGGCGCAGCACCGCCGTCTCCCTGCGCAGCAGCGCCAGCTCCTCGCGCAGCCGCGTCGCCGTGTCCGGCGCCTGGAGCAGCCGCTGCTTCGCCGGCGTGTCGAGCACGGTCGCGGCGGCCACCAGATACGACACCACCGACGGGTCGTCCGGCAGCTCGCTGGTGGTCAGCGAGCGCTCCCGGGCGCCCGCCAGTCGCTTCTGGTACGCGCGGAAGGCGCGCAGCACGCCCTCCGCGAGCTCCTCGGCCTCCTCGCCCCGCTCCTCCGGGATCTCCTCGACCTCGGCGGTCAGGAACGGGCCGCTCGCGTCGACCGACAGCAGCTTCACCCGGCTGGTGCCGGTGCACATCACCTCGAAGCCGCCGTCCGCGCGCTCCCGGATCGACGCCGCGTCGGCGACGCAGCCGACCCGGTGGAACGCCTGGACGGGATCGGGGCCGAAGCCGGCCGCCGGGCCCTTCTCCGGCAGCGCCGTCTGGTCCGGCATGCCGGGCGCGGTCGGCGCGACCTCGCGGCCGTCGCGGATGGCGACGACGGCGAAGCGCCGCGGCTCGGACTCGTCCGTCTTGAGCAGCTCGCGCATCATGGCGCGATAGCGCTCCTCGAAGACGTTCAGGGGCAGCACGAGGCCCGGGAACAGCACCGCGTTGAGCGGAAAGAGAGGCAGACGAGCGGTGGTCACAGCGGTCAAGCGTAATGGCCGCCGGACCCGCCCCTGCCGGGCCGTCCCGCTTCCTGTCCGTCCCGCGCGGGGAACGTCCCGTTCCGCTGCCCGGTCCCGTCCCCGGCCCCGGTGCCGGCCGGCGTCCCCAGTCCCGTCCGCGGCCCCGTTTCGGCTCGCGTCCCCGCCGTCGTCCCTGCCGTCACCGCAGCCGTCGCCCCAGCCGTCGTTCCCGCCCGTGTGCCCGTGTGCCCGCGCGCAGCGGAGTGCGCCGCGCCACCTCACGTACGGCACCGGTCCGGGTGTCCAGGAAGCCGCGCAGCGGGTCGTCGGCGACCAGGGTCCAGGGGAACGAGGTCGCCTGCGGCCCGATCCGCGCGAACTCGGCGAGCGCGTCGTGCCAGCGGCCCCGCTCCACCAGGACGTGCACGAGCAGGTTGCGCACCTCGGCCGGCCACAGATCGCCCGCCGGATACTCCGCCGACAGCGCGAGCGCCCGGTCGGCCGCCGCGTCGATCCGGTCGCCCGCCACCCCGTGCCCCGCGTCGGACCCGGCGATCAGCTGCGCGAACGCCGCCCGCACCGGCAGCGCCTGGACGAGCGAGCCGGGCAGCGCGTCCTCCGCGGCGTCCTCGGCGAAGTCGAAGCACTCGCGGTGCGAGCCGTACCACTGCGCCGACAGGTACTTCAGCGCGGCGACATGGCTGCCGTAGTGGCGCGGGGCGCGGCGCAGCGCCTGCTCCCACAGCGCCTCGAAGGCCGCGTGCCCCGCGTGCGCGCCGCGCGCGTGGTCCAGGGCCAGCCGCCACGGCACCGGATCGCGCGGCGCCGCCTCGGCCGCCGCCTCGATCAGCGGCCCGAGCTCGCGCAGCCGCTCCGCCCGGGCGGGGGAGTCCCAGGCCCGGCGCACCGCGAGCTGCGCCTTGACGAGCAGTGCGTCCGGGTCCTGCGGGGCGGCCGCCAGCCAGTGCTCCAGCCAGCCGTCCCGGCGGTAGGCGAAGGCGCTCAGCCGGGCCACGTAGCGGTCCCGGTCCTCCCACTCCTCGGCGTCCCGGGTGGTGGCGAGGAGCTTGGCCGCCGGCTCCGGGTCGGCGAGCGCCGCGGCGACCAGGGCCGGCCCGAGTCGCCCGTCCGGCGCGTCGAGCAGCACGTCGTCGTCCGGCGAGAGCCCGGCGGCGAGCCGCGGGGAGTGCCGGACCAGTCGGGAGGTGCCGACAAGGGCGCGGAGCAAGGACATTGTGCGAAACATTGAAAACCGCAGGTGAGGGCGGCGCCAGTGGCGGCCTGTGAAGCTTTGGTGGCGGCGGGAAGGTTGTGCTGACAGGAGTCAAGACAGCGTAAAGATCGGGGCGAACCGGTGCCCATGCGACCCCCTCGGTTTGCCCGCCGCGCCCCTGGGTACGCCCTGCCGCCCCCTGGCACGGCCGCCCACAGCACCGCCGCCCCCTGCGCCCCGTCGCCCCCCTGGGCACCACCCCGCCGCGCTCGCTCGGCACCGCCCCGCCGCGCCCCTGCGTACCGCCCGCCGCGTCACCCTCTCCTGAGCAGTCGCGAGGCCCCCGCCGCCACCGTCGTCGCGAGCACCCAGCCGGCCAGGACCAGCGCCGTCGAGGCCCACTGCCAGAAGCCTTCGAGGCGCCAGGCACCGACCTCCCCCAGATCGATCACCGGCAGCAGCAGATCCAGCGCGTACAGCGCCGCGCTCCAGTGCGGGGCCTCGTCCGCCTTCAGCGGCACGGGCGTGTAGTGCGCGAAGGCGAACGTGCCGGCCGCCCACAGCACCGCCATCCACAGCGCCGCCCGCCCCGGCCGGTAGCCGTAGGCCACGGCCAGGTCCTGCACATAGCCCCACAGCTTCGCGCCGACCGGCAGCGTCTCCCGGCGCCGCCGCTGCTTGGCGAGCAGCACCTCCCGCGCGTCCGCGTCCTCGCCGCTGTTGCGCAGCACGCTCGCCAGGCGCTCGTACGGCTCCGGCGCGTACTCCGGTGTGGCCGCCGCGACCCACTCCAGGCGCCGGGCCAGCGGGAAGTGCCCGTACGGCACCAGCGTCTCGTAGACGAAACCGCCCATCGCGAGCCCGCCCGGGCCCGGCCAGCTGCTGGACAGGTCGATCAGCGTCACCACCTTCGCCCCGTTGAGCACCACCCGGCCCTCCTCGGGCCGCTCCCCGTTGAACCGCAGCTCCGGTGTCACTATCCGGCGCAGCGACAGCTCCTCGCGGCGCGAGCCGTCGAGCAGGAAGCGGGCGTAGTGCAGGTCGACCGAGTCGCCGAAGCGGCCGTCGTCGAGCCGCACCCCGCCGTGGCACTCCACCGGTTTGCGCCGCGCGCCCTGGGCCGGCGTCACCCCGTACGGCGGCGTGGCCGTCGCGTTCCCCGAGCTCTCGTACACCCACGCCGCGTTCAGATAGAGCGTGCGCTCCACCGTCAGCTGCGGCGCGTTCAGCGCGCGGCGCTGCTGGGCGCCGCGCAGCACGCTGCCGCGCAGGCTCAGCGACACGCCGACCCGCGCCCCGCGCAGGCTCAGCTCCCCGTACGTCTCGATCAGCTCGGCCTGGAAGTCCTGGGCGACCACCATGCCGTCCGCCGTGATGGCGCGGCCGCGCCGGTCCGGCCACACCCGGATCTGGTTGATCAGCAGGTCCGTGCCGATCTGGGCGTCCGTGAGCCGGATGCCCCGCTCCACCCGGCAGCGCGGCAGATGCAGATCGCCCGCCGTGTGCAGCCGGGCCGCCTCCAGCCGGGGTATCGCGCACTCGACCATCCGCAGCGTGCCGAACTTGGCCTCCGGCAGCACCACCTCGTGGTCGAACCGGCAGCCGTTCAACTCCACGTACGGCCCTATCGCGCCGCCCGCCAGATTGAGCACCCCGGTGATCCGCACCCCGCGCAGCTTCAGCGCGGCGACCCGCCCGGCCCGCGCCGGCGGGCCGTCGAGCAACAGCAGCGCCACCACCTCCGCCCGCACGCTGCGCTCCTCGCCCCACACCTCCCGCACCGCGAACGGATCGTCCCGCTCCGCGACCCCCTCCCGCAGATCGCACGTCCTGCCCACCCGGAACGCGCTCCACATCACGCGCTCAGGCCCGGTCAGGCCCTCCGGCATCCCGTCGTCCTCGCGCGGCTCGGTCACTGCCGCCCCCTCGCTTTCCACGATTCCGCTTTCCCGGATTCGTACAGCCGTTCTTCCCGCTGTGTGACGGACTGAACGCTAACGGTCAGGTGTGGCGACAAGACGCCAGTGGTGCGTATCAGACGGCAGAGCGGTTCGTATCAGCCAGTGATACGGGAGTCCGGCCGTGAGGGGCGTCTGAGAGAATTGACCCGTGATCTCTCGAATCGATCTGCGTGGCGAGGCCCTCCCCGAGGGTTCCGCCCTGCGCGACCTGCTGCCCCGTGCCGAGTTCGACGTGGAAGCCGCCCTGGAGAAGGTGCGGCCCATCTGCGAGGACGTACGGCATCATGGCGCGGCGGCGGTGATCGACTACGGGGAGAAATTCGACGGCGTCCGCGTCGCGGGCCTGCGCGTTCCGGCCGAGGCCCTTGCCCGCGCCCTCGACGAGCTCGACCCGGCCGTCCGCGCCGCCCTCGAAGAGTCCATCCGGCGCGCCCGCATGGTCCACCGCGACCAGCGCCGCACCACCCACACCACCCAGGTGGTGCCCGGCGGCACGGTCACCGAGAAGTGGATCCCGGTCGAGCGCGTCGGCCTGTACGTGCCGGGTGGCCGCTCCGTCTACCCGTCCTCCGTCGTGATGAACGTCGTCCCGGCCCAGGAGGCGGGCGTCGAGGGCATCGCCGTCTCCTCGCCGCCGCAGCGCGAGTTCGGCGGCCTGCCGCACCCGACGATCCTGGCCGCCTGCGCCCTCCTCGGCGTCGACGAGGTCTACGCGGCCGGCGGCGCCCAGGCCATCGCCATGTTCGCGTACGGCACCGAAGGCACCGCCGACGAGCCCGGCTGCGCCCCGGTCAACCTGGTCACCGGACCCGGCAACATCTACGTCGCCGCCGCCAAGCGCCTCCTCAAGGGCCGCATCGGCATCGACGCCGAGGCCGGCCCGACCGAGATCGCGGTCCTCGCGGACGCCACCGCCGACCCGGTGCACATCGCCGCCGACCTGATCAGCCAGGCCGAGCACGACCCGATGGCCGCCTCCGTCCTCGTCACCGACTCCGAGGAGCTCGCCGAGGCCACCGAGGCCGAGCTGAAGACCCAGGTCGCCGCCTCCAAGCACGTCGACGACCGGATCGTCCCCGCCCTGGCCGGCCGGCAGTCCGCGATCGTCCTCGTCCGCGACCTGGCGGACGGACTCAAGGTCGTCGACGCCTACGGCGCGGAGCACCTGGAGATCCAGACCGCCGACGCGGCCGCCGTGGCGGACCGGGTCCGCAACGCGGGCGCGATCTTCGTCGGCCCCTGGGCGCCGGTCTCCCTCGGCGACTACTGCGCGGGCTCCAACCACGTGCTGCCCACCGGCGGCTGCGCCTGCCACTCCTCGGGCCTGTCCGTGCAGTCCTTCCTCCGCGGCGTCCACATCGTGGACTACACCCGCGACGCCCTCGCCGAGGTCGCCCACCACGTGGTCACCCTCGCCGAGGCGGAGGACCTGCCCGCGCACGGCGCCGCCATCAAGGCCCGCTTCGGTTGGAAGGTGCCGGAAAGCAAGTGACCGACCGCAACACCGACTCCACGACCCCGGACGACACCATCGGGATCGACGACCTGCCGATCCGCGACGAGCTCCGCGGCAAGTCCCCGTACGGCGCGCCGCAGCTCGACGTGCCCGTCCAGCTGAACACCAACGAGAACCCCTACCCGCTGCCCGAGCCGCTCGTGGCCCGGATCGCGGAGCGGGTCGCCGAGGCCGCCCGCGGCCTCAACCGCTACCCCGACCGGGACGCCGTCGAGCTCCGCACCGAGCTGGCCCGCTATCTCACCCGTACCGGCAAGCACCCGGTCGCCCCGGAGAACGTCTGGGCGGCCAACGGCTCCAACGAGGTCCTCCAGCAGCTGCTGCAGACCTTCGGCGGCCCCGGCCGCACCGCGATCGGCTTCGAGCCCTCGTACTCGATGCACGCCCTGATCGCCCGCGGCACCGGCACCGGCTGGATCTCCGGCCCGCGCAAGGACGACTTCACCATCGACGTGGCGGCCGCCGTCAGCGCGATCGCCGAGAACGCGCCGGACGTCGTCTTCGTCACCTCGCCCAACAACCCCACGGGAACGGCGGTCGAGGCGGAGACGGTCCTCGCCCTGTACGAGGCCGCCCAGGCCGCCAGGCCCGGAGCCGGCGCCCTCGTCGTCGTCGACGAGGCGTACGTGGAGTTCAGCCACCGGGACTCGCTGCTGCCCCTCATCGAGGGCCGCCCGAACCTGGTGGTCTCCCGGACCATGTCCAAGGCGTTCGGCGCCGCGGGCCTGCGCCTGGGCTATCTCGCCGCCCACCCCGCCGTGGTCGACGCCGTCCAGCTGGTCCGCCTGCCGTACCACCTCTCCGCCGTCACCCAGGCCACCGCGCTCGCCGCCCTGGAGCACACCGACACCCTCCTCGGGTACGTCGAACAGCTCAAGGCCGAGCGCGACCGGCTGGTCGCCGAGCTGCGCGCGACCGGCTACGAGGTCACCGAGTCCGACGCCAACTTCGTCCAGTTCGGCCGCTTCGACGGAGCCGAGGGCTCCCACGCGGCCTGGCGGAAGATCCTCGACCGGGGCGTCCTGGTCCGGGACAACGGCGTACCGGGCTGGCTGCGGGTCACCGCCGGCACCCCCGAAGAGAACGACGCGTTCCTCGACGCGGTTCGTGAGCTGAAGAAGGAGCAGAACGCATGAGCCGCGTAGGCCGCGTTGAGCGCACCACCAAGGAGACCTCCGTCGTCGTCGAGATCGACCTCGACGGCACCGGGAAGGTCGACGTGTCGACCGGGGTCGGCTTCTACGACCACATGCTCGACCAGCTCGGCCGGCACGGTCTGTTCGACCTGACCGTGAAGACCGACGGCGACCTGCACATCGACACGCACCACACCATCGAGGACACCGCCCTCGCCCTCGGCGCCGCCTTCAAGCAGGCCCTCGGCGACAAGGTCGGCATCTACCGCTTCGGCAACTGCACCGTCCCGCTGGACGAGTCGCTCGCCCAGGTCACCGTCGACCTCTCCGGCCGCCCCTACCTGGTGCACACCGAGCCCGAGAACATGGCGCCGATGATCGGCTCCTACGACACGACGATGACCCGGCACATCCTGGAGTCCTTCGTCGCGCAGGCGCAGATCGCCCTGCACGTCCACGTCCCGTACGGTCGCAACGCGCACCACATCGTCGAGTGCCAGTTCAAGGCGCTCGCCCGGGCGCTCCGCTACGCCTCCGAGCGCGACCCGCGCGCCGCCGGCATCCTCCCCTCCACGAAGGGCGCGCTGTAACCGTGAACGGCCTCTCCACCGTCCTCATCGTCGTCGGCCTCTTCCTCCTCGGCGGCGTCTACTCCTTCGTCAAGCAGAAGCAGTCCAAGAGCCTCGTCGGCGTGCTCGCGTTCGGCTCCGCGATGTGTCTCGCGGCCGGTCTCCTGCGCCTGGACGTGTGGTCATGACGACTGCTCCCGCCAAGACCTCCAAGAAGGTCGTGGTCTTCGACTACGGCTTCGGCAACGTCCGCTCCGCCGAGCGGGCCCTGGCCCGGGTCGGCGCCGACGTCGAGATCACCCGCGACTACGACACGGCCATGAACGCCGACGGGCTCCTCGTCCCCGGCGTGGGCGCCTTCTCCGCCTGCATGCAGGGCCTCAAGGAGGCCCGCGGCGACTGGATCGTCGGCCGCCGGCTCTCCGGCGGACGGCCCGTCATGGGCATCTGCGTCGGCATGCAGATCCTCTTCGCCCGCGGCATCGAGCACGGCGTCGAGACCGAGGGCCTCGACGAGTGGCCCGGCACGGTCGAGCCGCTGAAGGCGCCGGTCGTGCCCCACATGGGCTGGAACACCGTGGACGCGCCCGCCGACAGCGAACTGTTCGCCGGCCTGGACGCCGACGCCCGGTTCTACTTCGTGCACTCCTACGCGGTCCGCGACTGGACCCTGGAGATCGGCAACACCACCATGCGCCCCCCGAAGGTCACCTGGGCCACCCACGGCGAGCCCTTCGTCGCCGCGGTGGAGAACGGCGCCCTCTGGGCGACCCAGTTCCACCCCGAGAAGTCCGGCGACGCCGGCGCCCAGCTCCTCACCAACTGGATCGGAACCCTGTGACCGTGTCGCCGAAGACCCTGCTCGAACTCCTCCCCGCCGTCGACGTCCGCGACGGCCAGGCGGTCCGTCTCGTCCACGGCGAGTCCGGCACCGAGACCTCCTACGGCTCCCCGCTGGAGGCCGCCCTCGCGTGGCAGCGCGCCGGCGCCGAGTGGCTGCACCTGGTCGACCTGGACGCCGCCTTCGGCACCGGCGACAACCGGGACCTGGTCCGCCAGGTCACCGAGGCCATGGACATCAAGGTGGAGCTCTCCGGCGGCATCCGCGACGACGCCTCGCTCGCCGCGGCCCTCGCCACCGGCTGCACCCGCGTCAACCTGGGCACCGCCGCACTGGAGACCCCCGAGTGGGTCGCCAAGGTCATCGCCGAGCACGGCGACAAGATCGCCGTCGGCCTCGACGTGCGCGGCACCACCCTCAAGGGCCGCGGCTGGACCCGCGACGGCGGCGACCTCTACGAGACGCTGGCCCGCCTCGACTCCGAGGGCTGCGCCCGCTACGTCGTCACCGACATCGCCAAGGACGGCACCCTCCAGGGCCCCAACCTGGAGCTGCTGCGCAACGTCTGCGCCGCCACCGACAAGCCCGTCGTCGCCTCCGGCGGCGTCTCCTCCCTGGACGACCTGCGCGCGCTCGCCGGTCTCGTGCCGCTCGGCGTCGAGGGCGCGATCGTCGGCAAGGCGCTGTACGCGAAGGCGTTCACCCTCGAGGAGGCGCTGGAGGCGGTGGCTTCCGCATGAGCGACGCGCTGAGGAAGGTGGTGACGGGCGCTCCCTGGGAGGAGCAGTTCGGCTACTCCCGCGCGGTGGAACTGCCGAACGGCACCGTGCTGGTGTCCGGCTGCACCTCGGTCGTCGGCGGCGCCATCGCCGACGGCGGCCCGTACGAGCAGGCGATCAACTCCTTCAACGTGGCCTTCGGCGCCCTGAAGCAGCTGGACCTGGGCCCCGAGCACGTCGTGCGGACCCGGATGTACATCACCCACGCCCGGGACGTGGAGGAGGTCGGCCGCGCCCACAAGGAGCTGTTCGACGCCGTCCGCCCCGCCGCGTCGATGATCATCGTCTCCGGCTTCGTCGACCCGCGCCTCGTCGTCGAGGTCGAGGTCGAGGCGTACCGACCGGACTTCACCGAGGGAGGTGCGGCATGAGCCTCGCCGTACGCGTGATCCCGTGCCTGGACGTGGACAACGGCCGGGTCGTCAAGGGAGTCAACTTCCAGAACCTGCGGGACGCCGGCGATCCCGTCGAGATGGCCAAGCTGTACGACGCCGAGGGCGCCGACGAGCTGACCTTCCTCGACATCACCGCCTCCTCCGGCAACCGGGAGACCACCTACGACGTGGTGCGCCGCACCGCCGAGCAGGTCTTCATCCCGCTCACGGTGGGCGGCGGCGTCCGCTCCGCCGAGGATGTCGACAAGCTGCTGCGGGCCGGCGCCGACAAGGTGGGCGTCAACACCGCCGCCATCGCGCGTCCCGAGCTGATCCGCGAGATCGCCGAGCGCTTCGGCCGCCAGGTCCTCGTGCTGTCGGTCGACGCCCGCCGTACGGCCTCCGGCTCGTTCGAGGTGACGACGCACGGCGGCCGCAAGGGCACCGGCATCGACGCCGTCGAGTGGGCGCACCGGGCCGCCGACCTGGGCGCGGGCGAGATCCTGCTCAACTCGATGGACGCCGACGGCACCAAGGACGGCTACGACATCGAGATGATCGCGGCCGTGCGCAAGCACGTCACCGTGCCGGTGATCGCCTCCGGCGGCGCCGGCAAGCTGTCCGACTTCCCGCCGGCCATCGACGCGGGCGCGGACGCGGTGCTCGCTGCCTCCGTCTTCCACTTCGGCGATCTGCGGATCGGCGAGGTGAAGCAGACGCTGAGGGAGACGGGCCACGAGGTCCGCTGACCGTCGTTCCGCTTTTCGGCAGTCTCCAGGAAGGGCCCTCCGGGGCCCTTCTTCTTGCCGAGACGCGCAGGATTATTTGTGCAATTCATGTTGCGCAAGTTTTCTTTCGTATCTACGGTCGTGGACATGACCTCGCCGGAGAACCGCCGCATCGACGACCTGGGCACCCTCAAGGCCATCGCGCACCCGCTGCGCATGCGCCTCTACCGCGCCCTCTTCGTCGCCCGTACCGCCACCGCCTCCCAGCTCGCCGAACAGGTCGACGAGGCCGTGTCACTGGTCAGCTACCACCTGCGCAAGCTCGCCGAGCACGGGCTCATCGAGGAGGCCGAGGCGCAGTCGGCGGACGGGCGGGAGCGGTGGTGGCAGCCCAGCTCGTACGGCTTCAGCATCCACGAGGAGGACATGAACGGCGCCCCCGAACTCGCCGCCGCGAGCGCCGCCTTCGGCCGCACCGTCAACGAGCAGCGCACCGAGATGCACCGCCGCTTCCTCGACGAGCGGCTCACCTGGTCCGACGAGTGGCGCTCCGCCGCCATCAGCTCCGAGTGGCTGCCCCGCCTCACCGCCGCCGAACTCGCCGCCCTCGGCAAGGACCTCGACGCGCTGCTGAGGAAGTACGACCAGGCGGCCCGCGCCGCCGAGGCCGCCGGCGACACCGAGGGCCGCGAGAACGTCGCCGTCCACCTCCACGGCTTCCCGTACCGGGGCTGACCGCGATGACCACCACCGCCCCGGCACCCGCCCTCACCGCCCCCGCCGCCCGTCCCGCCCATCGCGACCCGCAGGTCCTGCGCTGGCTCGGCGCCTTCACCGCCTCCACCCTCGGCGACAGCGTCTACTACCTCGCCCTCTCCTGGGCCGCCGTCAGCAGCGGCACCCCCGCCCAGGCCGGCCTCGTCATGACCGTCTCCGCCGTCCCGCGCGCCCTGCTCATGCTGTTCGGGGGAGTGGTCGCCGACCGGCTCGGCCCGCGCCGGGTCGTCATCGGCTCCGACACCGTCCGCTGCCTGGTCGCCCTCGGCCTCGCCACGACCCTGTTCCTCGCCTCGCCCGGTCTGTGGATCCTGGCCGCCGTCGCCCTCGTCTTCGGCGCCGTCGACGCCCTCTTCCTGCCGGCCGTCGGCGCCCTGCCGCCCCGGATCGCCCCGCGCGACCAGCTCGCCCGCGTCCAGGGCATGCGCGGCATCGCGTACCGCACGGGCTCCGTCCTCGGCGCCCCGCTCGGCGGTCTCGCCGTCGCCGTCGGCGGCTCCGCCACCGCCTTCACGGTCGCCGGCGCGCTCTTCGCCCTCTCCCTGCCGCTGCTGTGCGCGCTGAGGCTTCGCGCGCTGCCCTCCGAGGGCGCGAAGGCGGAGGGAACCGCCCTGCGCGACCTCACCGACGGCCTGCGCTACCTGCGCGGTCACCGCGTCCTCGGCCACATGATGATCGTCGTGCTCCTCAGCGACCTCGGCTTCGTCGGCCCGCTCAACGTCGGCCTCGCCGTCCTCGCCGAACAGCGCGGCTGGGGCGCCTCCGGCATCGGCTGGGTGCTCTTCGGCTTCGGTACGGGCGCGGGCGCCGCCTCGCTGCTCCTGACCGTCCGGGGGCGCGTCCCGCGCACCGGAGCCGTCAGCGGCTGGACCATGGTGCTCGGCGCCGTCTCGATCGGCGCCCTCGCCTACGTACCCCTGTTGCCCGTGGCCGTCGGCGTCTCCCTCTCCATCGGCCTGCTCGCCGGACTCTCCGGGGCCCTGTGCAACGCCCTCGTCCAGACCGAGTGCGACCCCGCCTACCTCGGCCGGGTCTCCGCCGTCTCCAGCCTCTGCTCGCTCGGTCTCGCTCCGCTGAGCTTCCCGGTCACCGGCGCCGCCATCGGCCTCTGGGGCCCCGGCCCGGTCTTCGCCGTCAGCGCCGCGGTCTGCGCGCTGAGCGGCGTGTACGCCCTGCTGGTCCCGGCCCTGCGCAAGGCCGAACTGCCCGGGGCGTAGCTCGGATCCCCAGCCGACTCGGATCCCCAGCCGACTAGGATCCCTGGCCGGCTCGGATCCCCAGTCGGCTCAGATCCCTGGCCGGCTCGGATCCCCAGTAGGCTCAGATCCCCAGCTGCTTCGTCGAGTGCAGCCGCTCCACGGCCTCCGGCTCGCCGTCCAGCTCCACCTTCGCCGCGTCCTGCCGCCCGAACAGGAACATGATCAGCTCGCCCGGCTCCCCGGACACCGTCACCACCGGGGCCCCGCGGTGCGCCACCACCGTCTGCCCGTCCGGCCGGCGCAGCACCAGACCCACCGGCGCCTTCCGGCCGAGCAGCCGCGCCGACTTCTCCAGGCGCGACCACAGCGTGTCCGCGAACACCGGGTCGAGCGCGCGCGCCGACCAGTCCGGCTGCGCCCGGCGCACGTCCTCGGCGTGGACGTAGAACTCGACGACGTTCGCGCCCTCGTCCACCTGCTTGATCGTGAACGGGGACAGCTTCGGCGGGCCCGTACGGATGAGCTGGACCAGCTCCTCGTACGGCTTCTCGGCGAACTCCGCCTGCACCCGGTCGAGCCGCGCCTTCAGCGCCGGCAACGGCACCACCGCGCCCGCCGCCGCGTCCGGCCGGCGCTCCCGCACCACCACGTGCGCCGCCAGGTCCCGGGTGCGCCACCCCTCGCAGAGCGTCGGCGCGTCGGGACCGGCCGCCTCCAACAGGTCGGCGAGCAGAAGCCGTTCACGCTTGGCATGGGTCGACATGCCCGCCAGCGTACGACCCGCGCGCCCGCTCCGCCCAGCGGCCCCGGCCAGTCGGCCGCCCCGCTGCCGCGCCGACACCGGTCGCCGCCCGCCCGTGGCTGACCGCCGAGCGGACCTACCGGTCCGTCCTGTGGACGCCCCGCCGGACAACACCCACGGTCACGCACAATGGCGAAATGAGCAGCAGCACGCCGCCCCGGACCTCCAGCGACCTCGACCCGGCCATCGCCGCGCGCCTCAAGCGCAGCACCGACGGCCTGGTCCCCGCCATCGCCCAGCAGCACGACACCGGCGAGGTGCTGATGCTCGGCTGGATGGACGACGAGGCGCTGCACCGCACCCTCACCACCGGCCGCGCCACCTACTGGTCCCGCAGCCGTCAGGAGTACTGGGTGAAGGGCGACACCTCCGGCCACGTCCAGCACGTCAAGGCCGTCGCCCTCGACTGCGACGCCGACACGCTGCTCGTGAAGGTCGACCAGGTCGGCGCCGCCTGCCACACGGGCACCCGCACCTGCTTCGACACCGACGTGCTCCTCGCGGCCGAGTAGGGTCTGGCGCCATGGATCTCGAGACCTTCCGCAAGCTGGCGGCCGACCGCCGCGTCATCCCCGTCAGCCGCAGGCTCCTCGCTGACGGCGACACCCCGGTCGGGCTCTACCGCAAGCTCGCCGCCGAACGCCCCGGCACCTTCCTGCTCGAATCCGCGGAGAACGGCCGCAGCTGGTCCCGCTACTCCTTCATCGGCGTCCGCAGCGACGCCACCCTCACCGTCAGGGACGGCGAGGCGCACTGGCTCGGCACCCCGCCGGTCGGCGTCCCCGTCGACGGCGACCCGCTCGCCGCCCTGCGCGCCACCGTGGAGACCCTGCACACCCCGCGCGACCTCTCGTCCGGGATGCCCCCGTTCACCGGCGGCATGGTCGGCTACCTCGGCTACGACATCGTGCGCCGCCTGGAGCGCATCGGCGAGCACGGCACCGACGACCTGAAGCTGCCCGAGCTCACCATGCTGCTCACCAGCGACCTCGCCGTCCTCGACCACTGGGACGGCTCGGTGCTCCTGATCGCCAACGCGATCAACCACAACGACCTGGAGACCGGCGTCGACGAGGCGTACGCGCACGCCGTCGCCCGCCTCGACGCGATGGAGGCCGACCTGGCCCGCCCGGTCGCGTCCACCCCGGTCGCGCTGCCGGAGTCCGCCCTGCCCGAGTTCTCCGCGCTCTGGGGCGGCCCGGCCTACCAGGACGCCGTCGAGGACATCAAGGAGCGCATCCGGGCCGGCGAGGCCTTCCAGGTGGTGCCCTCGCAGCGGTTCGAGACGCCCTGCACGGCCTCCGCGCTCGACGTCTACCGGGTGCTGCGGGCCACCAACCCGTCCCCGTACATGTACCTCTTCCGCTTCGAGAACGGCTTCGACGTCGTCGGCTCCTCGCCCGAGGCCCTGGTCAAGGTCGAGGACGGCCGCGCGATGGTCCACCCCATCGCCGGCACCCGGCACCGCGGCGCCACGCCGCAGGAGGACCACGACCTCGCCGAGGAGCTGCTCGCCGACCCCAAGGAGCGCGCCGAGCACCTCATGCTCGTCGACCTCGGCCGCAACGACCTGGGCCGGGTCTGCGAGCCGGGCTCCGTCGAGGTCGTCGACTTCATGTCGGTCGAGCGCTACTCGCACGTCATGCACATCGTCTCCACCGTGACCGGCAAGGTCGCCGAGGGCAGGACCGCCTTCGACGTCCTCACCGCCTGCTTCCCGGCCGGCACCCTCTCCGGGGCGCCCAAGCCGCGCGCGATGCAGATCATCGAGGAGCTGGAGCCGTCCCGGCGCGGCCTGTACGGCGGCTGCGTCGGCTACCTCGACTTCGCCGGCGACTCCGACACGGCCATCGCCATCCGTACCGCCCTGCTGCGCGACGGCACGGCGTACGTGCAGGCCGGAGCCGGTGTCGTCGCCGACTCGAACCCGGTCGCCGAGGACAACGAGTGCCGCAACAAGGCGGCGGCGGTGCTCCGCGCCGTCCACACCGCCAACCGGATGACGGCGAACGTCACCACGGGTTGACCACGACCGGATGAGTCGCCGCAGAGACGGTAGGGGATAGTGGGGTATGTGAGTGCCGTACCCGTACCCCAGCCCCGAGCCGCCCGTCCGGGCGGCGCCGCCTCCTCCGGCGCCCGCCGCAGCCTGGCCGTGGCCCTGCTGCTCGGCGCCCTCGGAGCCACCGTCGTACTGCTCTCCGCCGGCCAGAAGTGGGCCGAGGGCACCGCGTCCGTCGGCGGCGGCTCCGTCCCCGTCACGGCCGACGGCGGCGCCGTCACCGGCGTCCCGACCGCCCTCGCCATCGTCGGCCTGGCCGCGCTCGTCGCCGTCTTCGCCGTCCGCCGCGCCGGCCGCACCCTGGTCGCCGCCCTGCTCGCCCTCAGCGGCGCGGGCGCGGCCCTCGCCGCCGTCCTCGGCGCCTCCGACAGCGACGCCCTGAACGCGGAGGCGGCCAGGGTCAGCGGCAACACCGCGGCCGCCGTCGGCGGCCTCAGCCACACCGTCTGGCCGTACGTCGCCACCGCCGGCGCCCTGCTCATCCTGGTCGCCGGGCTCTTCGCGCTGCGCTTCGGCAAGTCCTGGCCCGCGATGGGCGGCCGCTACGAGCGCTCCGGCACCCCGCGCGCCGCCCGCCGCGGCCAGGCCGCCGCCGTCGACCCCGACCGTCCCGAGGACCTGTGGAAGGCCCTCGACCGCGGTGAGGACCCGACGCACGGCGACTGAGGCGGCTCCCCGCGGACGCGACGCGTGATCGTTCGGGCACCCCGATTCACCGCCGCGGCCGCATGTGCGGAACAATGAGGACGTCACTGAGACGTCACCACCGAGCAACACCAACGAGGAGCAACTCATGGCGGGCAGCGCCCACGGACACACCCCGGCCGCCTGGACCGGTGTCATCATCTCCTTCATCGGCTTCTGCATCGCCGGAGTCTTCATGGTGGCGGCGAACGGTCCGGGCTTCTGGGCCGGCATCGGTGTCATCCTCCTCGGCGGTGTCGTCGGCGGCGCGATGAAGATCGCGGGCCTCGGCATGCCGAAGGAATCCGCCGCCGTCGTCGCCGCCCGCGAGGCCGCGACCGCCCGCGTCCTGGAGCAGAGCCGCGCCTGAGGCACCGCATCGCCCGGAAGGCGCAGCCCCGCGACACGGGGCTGCGCCTTCGCGCGTCAACGGCGACAATCACCGGATGGACCCGAACCCGACGGCGGCGGCCGTGCCCGAGCCGGCAGACCCGGCGACACACGCGCCGTTCGCGCCGCACGCGGCCGACGCACCGTCCGTGGCCCACGGGCTGAACCCGGCGTACGCGCAGAATGCGGCGCAGGCAGCGCACATGACGTCCGTGGCGCACGCGCCGTTCGCAGCGCACATGCCGTATCCGCCGCACGCGCCCTACGGTCCTCCGCCGCCGCCCAGGCCGCTGGCGCGGCGGCTGCTCGCGCCGGTCGGCGCGCTCGCCGGGGTCGCGGCGGCCTTCGCGTACGTCGGCACCGTCGACCCGGGCGAACCCGGGCACTACCCCGTCTGCCCCCTGCTCCGCTTCACCGGCATCTACTGCCCCGGCTGCGGCGGCCTGCGCAGCGCCCACGCCTTCGTCCACGGAGACCTCGGCGCCGCCCTCGGCTACAACGCCCTCGCCGTCGTCGGCTACGGCGTCTTCGCCGTCGTGATGACCCTGTGGCTGATTCGTGCCATCCGCGGTATTCCCATGCGGCTCGCGATCTCCCCGGCCTGGTGGTGGGTGATCGGTGCCGTTCTGGGGGTATTCACCCTCGTAAGGAATCTCCCCTTCGGCTCCGCGCTCGCCCCCTGACCAGCGCGGGAAGTCCCAGCAGATGGGACGCGGCTCCAATCGATGCGGGTCCGGGGCCCACCTGCGGATACCATCGACCTGGCTGAACCGTGTTCATCGAATCCCGGAAGGGGGCCTCTCGCGTGAGTGTGCTCGACGAGATCATCGAAGGCGTGCGCGCCGACCTCGCAGAGCGGCAGGCGCGGGTCTCCCTCGACGAGCTCAAGGAGCGCGCCGCAAAGGCGCCGCAGGCCAAGGACGGCGTCGCCGCACTGCGCGGTGACGGCGTCAAGGTGATCTGCGAGGTCAAGCGCTCCAGCCCGTCCAAGGGCGCACTCGCCGCCATCGCCGACCCGGCGGGTCTCGCCGCCGACTACGAGGCGGGCGGTGCCGCCGTCATCTCCGTCCTCACCGAGCAGCGCCGCTTCGGCGGTTCGCTCGCCGACCTCGAAGCCGTACGGGCCCGGGTCGACATCCCGGTCCTGCGCAAGGACTTCATCGTCACCGCCTACCAGCTCTGGGAGGCCCGGGCGTACGGCGCGGACCTCGCGCTGCTCATCGTCGCGGCCCTGGAGCAGGAGGCCCTCGTCTCCCTCATCGAGCGCGCCGAGTCCATCGGGCTCACCCCGCTCGTCGAGGTCCACGACGAGGAGGAGGTCGAGCGGGCCGTCGACGCCGGCGCCCGCATCATCGGCGTCAACGCGCGCAACCTGAAGACCCTCAAGGTCGACCGCTCCACCTTCGAGCGCGTCGCCCCCGAGATCCCGGCCGGCATCGTCAAGGTCGCCGAGTCCGGCATCCGTGGCCCGCACGACCTGATCGCGTACGCCAACGCCGGCGCCGACGCGGTCCTGGTCGGCGAGTCCCTGGTCACCGGCCGCGACCCCAAGGCCGCCGTCGCCGACCTGGTCGCCGCCGGCGCCCACCCGGCCCTGCGTCACGGGCGGGGCTGACCCGGCATGTACGTCCGCTTCCGTCACGACACGCCGCACGTTCCGGGCCGCAGCGCCCGGGGCGCCGCCGCCGTGCGCGCCGACGGAGGCGACCGCCGCCACGCCCCGCTCGCCCGTGGCTGCCGCCCGCGCGGCTGCCGCGCGCCCGCGCGCCGGGTCCACGGCCGCCGGGTGCGCTATGTGATCGGCGACGAGCCGGGCCAGGTCAACGGCATGCGATGGCGCACGCGCCGAGCGCGCACTCTCACGTACAGCAGCCAAGCCTGAGCCGCCGCCCCTGCGGGGGCGACGCCCATGCGCCTGCCTCGCCGCCCTGCGCGGCGGCGCCCGCCCGCGCGGTGCGTGGCTTGCCGCGTGCAGGCCACGCCCGCCAGGACGCCGCCTTACCCACCCGGTGTGGCTGCGCCCCGCTAGGGCGCCGCCTGCCCACCCCGTGTGGGCTGCGCCCGGCCGGGACGCCGCCCCGCCCACCCACCCCCCCCGTGTGGGCAATCGTCCCTCCCCCAGACTTCGTCCGGGGGGACCCCCAGGCGGGACGGGTGGGCACACGGGACGGCGCCGACGCGGGCGCCTCCGCCCCTTGTGCCTGGACCCGCACCACGACCGCGTCGCCGTCGTGCTGGCCGTCAACGCGCGAGGAGCCTAGGCCCGGCACGGGGCGTCGTCCCGTTGTGCCCACCCGTTCCGCCCCAGCGGAACGAATGCCCACAACGGGGGTGGCGAAGCCCCGCACGGGGCGGGCCGGGGCGAGGTGCCCCGCGTCGGCGAGGCGAGCCGTCCCACGGGCCAGACCCGGCGGGTCGGGCGTCACGCGTCGGCAGGCGAGCCGTCCCACGGGCGGAGGTCTCGACCGGGTCGGGCGTCACGCGTCGCGTGGCGAGCCGTCCCGCGGGCCGAGGCCCGGTCGGGTCGGGCGCCCCGTGTCGGCGAGCTGAGCCGTCCCACGGGCCGAGGCCCGGTCGGGTCGCTCGGGCGGGGCGCGGGCGCGCCCAGTGGCGGGCTGCCGTACGTGAGTGACACGCGCGCATACCGTGACCACCAACCCACGTCACCCGGGGCACCCGCCCCGCGAGGAGCGCAACCGCATGTCCAGCGATTCCACGGAATTCTTCATTCCCGACCCGGAGGGTCAGATCCCCGACGCCGAGGGCTACTTCGGCGCCTACGGCGGCAAGTTCATCCCGGAGGCCCTCGTCGCCGCCGTCGACGAGGTCGCCGTCGAGTACGAGAAGGCCAAGAACGACCCGGAGTTCGCGCGCGAGCTCAACGACCTGATGGTCAACTACACGGGCCGCCCCAGCGCCCTCACGGAGGTGCCGCGGTTCGCCGAGCACGCCGGCGGCGCCCGCGTGTTCCTGAAGCGCGAGGACCTGAACCACACCGGCTCGCACAAGATCAACAACGTGCTCGGCCAGGCGCTGCTCACCAAGCGCATGGGCAAGACCCGGGTGATCGCGGAGACCGGCGCCGGCCAGCACGGCGTCGCCACGGCCACCGCCTGCGCCCTCTTCGGTCTCGACTGCACCATCTACATGGGCGAGATCGACACCCAGCGCCAGGCCCTCAACGTCGCCCGCATGCGCATGCTCGGCGCCGAGGTCGTCGCGGTGAAGTCCGGCAGCCGCACGCTGAAGGACGCCATCAACGAGGCGTTCCGCGACTGGGTCGCGAACGTGGACCGCACGCACTACCTGTTCGGCACCGTCGCGGGCCCGCACCCGTTCCCCGCCATGGTGCGCGACTTCCACCGGGTGATCGGTGTGGAGGCCCGCCGCCAGATCCTGGAGCGGGCAGGCCGGCTGCCCGACGCGGCCGTCGCCTGCGTCGGCGGCGGATCCAACGCCATCGGCCTGTTCCACGCGTTCATCCCGGACGCCGAGGTCCGGCTGATCGGCTGCGAGCCGGCCGGCCACGGCGTCGAGACCGGTGAGCACGCGGCCACCCTGACGGCCGGCGAGCCGGGCATCCTGCACGGCTCCCGCTCTTACGTCCTGCAGGACGACGAGGGCCAGATCACCGAGCCCTACTCGATCTCCGCGGGCCTCGACTACCCGGGCATCGGCCCGGAGCACTCGTACCTCAAGGACAGCGGCCGCGGCGAGTACCGCGCCGTCACCGACGACGCCGCCATGCAGGCGCTGCGACTGCTCTCCCGTACGGAGGGCATCATCCCGGCCATCGAGTCGGCGCACGCCCTCGCCGGCGCCCTGGAGGTCGGCAGGGAGCTCGGCCCGGACGGGCTGATCGTCGTCAACCTGTCCGGACGCGGCGACAAGGACATGGACACCGCCGCTCGCTATTTCGGGCTGTACGACACCGACGCAGAGGTGGCCGCGGACGCCGCCGACATCGCCGAGATCGAGGGGGACGCGAAGTGACCGGCAACATCCAGCTCCTGAGCGACACCCTGGCCAAGGCGAAGGCCGAGAACCGGGCCGCGCTCATCGCGTACCTCCCGGCCGGCTTCCCGACCGTCGACGGCGGCATCGCCGCCATCAAGGCCGTCTTCGACGGCGGCGCCGACGTCGTCGAGGTCGGTCTGCCGCACAGCGACCCGGTCCTCGACGGCCCGGTCATCCAGACCGCCGACGACATCGCGCTGCGCGGCGGCGTCCGGATCGCCGACGTCATGCGCACGGTGAAGGAGGCCCACGAGGCCACCGGCAAGCCGGTCCTCGTGATGACCTACTGGAACCCCATCGACCGCTACGGCGTCGAGCGCTTCACCGAGGAGCTCGCGGCGGCCGGCGGCGCCGGCTGCATCCTGCCGGACCTGCCGGTCCAGGAGTCCGCGGTGTGGCGCGAGCACGCCACCCGGCACGGGCTCGCCACGGTCTTCGTGGTCGCGCCCAGCAGCAAGGACGAGCGTCTGGCCACCATCACCGAGGCCGGTTCCGGCTTCGTCTACGCCGCCTCGCTGATGGGCGTCACCGGCACCCGCGAGTCGGTCGGCGAGCAGGCCGCCGACCTGGTCCGGCGCACCCGGGACGCCGACGCCGGCGAGCTGCCCGTCTGCGTCGGTCTGGGCGTCTCCAACGCCGCCCAGGCGCGTGAGGTCGCCGGCTTCGCCGACGGCGTCATCGTCGGCTCCGCCTTCGTCAAGCGGATGCTCGACGCGGACGGCGACCAGACCGCGGCGCTCGGCGCCGTAAGGGAACTGGCGGCCGAACTCGCCGAAGGCGTGCGCCGCACCTCGTAACCCATACGGGTGGATTCGTCACCGGGGAGGCACGCGCGTGCCTCCCCGGTTCGTTGCTGTGGGCGTGAGCGAGAAGAACCGAGACGGAAGCCAGAGCGCGCGGGAGCGCCTCCGGCACCAGCGCGAGCGCGACAAGGCCCGCGAGAAGCAGCGACGTGTCCTCATCGTGTCGGCCGCGGTGGTCGGCGTCCTCGGCCTGGCCGCGGTCGTCGGCGTGATCGCCGCCAACAGCGGGGGCAAGGGCACCTCCGACAAGGCCGGCCCCGTCGTCGAGCCGACCGGCGCCATCCCCGGCGACAAGCCCGCCATCCCGCAGGGCCGCACGGACGCCCCGTCCACGCTCACCGTCTGGGAGGACTTCCGCTGCCCCGCGTGCGCCCAGTTCGAGAGCGTCATGCGCGACAGCATCCACCAGCTGGAGGCGTCCGGCGCGCTCAAGGCCGAGTACCACCTGGTGACCCTGATCGACGGCAACCTCGGCGGCAGCGGCTCGCTGCGCGCCGCGAACGCCGGCGCCTGCGCGCAGGACGCCGGGAAGTTCACGGCGTACCACGACGTGCTCTACAAGAACCAGCCGCAGGAGACCGACGACGCCTACGCGAAGAACGCCAAGCTCATCGAGCTCGCCGCGCAGGTCCCCGGCCTCGACACGCCGGCCTTCCGCGCCTGCGTCGAGGACGGCACGCACGACAGCTGGGTGAAGAAGTCGCAGGACGCCTTCAAGAAGAGCGACTTCACCGGCACGCCGTCCGTCCTCCTCAACGGAGAATCGATCTTCCCGCAGAAGGGGAACGAGCAGATCTCCCCGGAGAACCTGAAGAAGTGGGTCGCCGAGGCCAACAAGGGCAAGAAGCCGGGCACCGCCTCTCCGGCCGCCGGATCCCCCGCCCGCCACTGACGTGCCGCAGGTAGTTACGGAGAAGTTGCCGGGCTGGCTGCCGCACGGCCCGCCCGGCAGGGTAGCGTCGGTGTTGCCATGGACCTTGCCTACATTCCCAGCCCGTCGACCGGCGTGATCCACCTCGGACCGATCCCGCTGCGCGGCTATGCCTTCTGCATCATCATCGGTGTCTTCGTCGCCGTCTGGCTCGGCAACAAGCGCTGGATCGCCCGGGGCGGCACCGCCGGCACCGTGGCCGACATCGCCGTCTGGGCGGTGCCCTTCGGCCTCGTCGGCGGCCGGCTCTACCACGTGATCACCGACTACCAGCTGTACTTCAGCGAGGGTGAGAACTGGGTCGACGCCTTCAAGATCTGGCAGGGCGGCCTCGGCATCTGGGGCGCCATCGCGCTCGGTGCCGTCGGCGCCTGGATCGGCTGCCGCCGCCGCGGCATCGCGCTCCCGGCGTACGCGGACGCCATCGCGCCCGGCATCGCCTTCGCCCAGGCCATCGGCCGCTGGGGCAACTGGTTCAACCAGGAGCTGTACGGCAAGCCGACCGACCTGCCGTGGGCGCTGAAGATCACCGAGGGCCCCAACCGCGAAGCCGGCCTCTATCAGCCGACCTTCCTCTACGAGTCGCTGTGGAACGTCGCCGTCGGTTTCCTCGTCATCTGGGCCGACCGCCGCTTCAAGCTGGGCCACGGCCGTGCCTTCGCCCTGTACGTCGCCGCGTACTGCTCGGGCCGCGTCTGGACCGAGTACCTGCGCATCGACGAGGCGCACCACATCCTCGGCCTGCGCCTCAACGTGTGGACCGCGATCGTCGTCGGCCTGCTCGCCGTGGTGTACATGATCGTCTCGTCGAAGCTGCGCCCGGGCCGCGAGGAGATCGTGGAGCCGCGGAAGGCGACCGCAGAGGGCGTGCCCGCCCAGGGCGGCGAAGGCGCCGAGGGCCTCAAGGACGTCGAGGGCAAGGCGGACGAGTCCGCGGAGGACACGGCCGCGGAGGACAGGTCTCCGGAGGATTCCGAGGCGAAGGCCGAGGTCAAGGCAGAGGCAGAGGCCGATGCCGATGCCGATGGCGATGGCGAGAAGGGAACCGCCGCCAGGGAGAAGGACGGCGCCGGGAACGGGGCCGGGGCGGGCGGGCGCTGACCCGCGCACGGACGACACACGGCGGAGGCCCGCCGGGACCGACTGGTTCCGGCGGGCCTCCGCCGTTTCGTCCTGGCGGTCAGGCCCGGCGGGCGGCCAGGGCCAGGACGCGGCGGGCGCGCGTGACGACGGCGGCGTCCACGAAGCGGCCGTCGGGGAGGGCCAGGGCGCCGGCTTGGGCCTCGGCGGCCTTGACGACCTCCTCGGCCGCCGCGATCTCGTCGGGGGCGGGGAGGTAGGCCCGTTCGATGACCGGCAGCTGCCGGGGGTGGATCGCGGCCCGGCCCAGGAAGCCCAGGGCCCGGCCCCGGGCGCAGCTCTCGGCCAGGGCGTCGAGGTCGCCGACGTCCGGGTGCACGGACTGGACCGGTGGAGGGAGCCCGGCCGCCCGGGCGGCGACCACGACCCGGCCGCGCGGCCAGTCGAGGCCGCGGTCCTCCCGTACGCCCAGGTCGGCGGCGAGATCGGCCTCGCCGAGGGCGATGCCGTGGACCGAGCGGTGCGCGGTGGCGATGGCGAAGGCGTGCTCCACGGCGAGGGCGTTCTCCAGGAGCGGATAGAGCGGAAGCCCCGCGGAGAGCTCGGCGATCCGGGCGATGTCAGTGGCGTGTGTCACCTTGGGAACACGGAGAGCGACGAGTCCGGGGAGGGAGACCAGGGATGGGATGTCGCGGGGTGTGTGGACGCGGACATGGACCGGCACGGGCTGGGGGCCGGCGAGCAGCTCGGCGGTGGCGGCCAGGGCGTAGGCCCGGCGGTCCGGCGCCACCGAGTCCTCCAGGTCGACGATGACGACGTCGGCGCCGGAGACGAGCGCCTTGCGCACCACGGCGGGCCGGTCGCCCGGTGCGTAGAGCCAGGTGAGGGGCGGCGCGGCGGTCATACGGCTCCTTGCGCGCGCAGGGTGTCGATCTCGGTGCCGGTGAGGCCGAGTTCGGTGAGGAGTTCGGCGGTGTCGGCGCCGTGCGGCCGGCCGGCCCAGCGGATCGCGCCGGGAGTCCCGGAGAGCCGGAAGAGGACGTTCTGCATGCGGAGCGGGCCGAGTTCGGGGTCCGGGACCTCGGTGACGGTGCCGAGGGCCCGGAACTGGGGGTCGTCGAGGACGTCCCGGACGTCGTAGACGGGGGCGATGGCCGCCTCCGCCTTCTCGAAGGCGGTCATGGCCTCCTCGCGGGTGTGCCGGGCGATCCAGGAGCCGACGGCCTCGTCGAGGACGTCGGCGTGCGCGGCCCGGCCGGTGCCGTCGGCGAACCAGGGCTCGTCGATCAGCTCCGGCCGGCCGACCAGGCGCAGCACGCGCTCGGCGATCGACTGGGCGGAGGTGGACACGGCGACCCAGGAGCCGTCGGAGGTCCGGTACGTGTTGCGCGGGGCGTTGTTGCGGGAGCGGTTGCCGGTGCGCGGCTGGACGTAGCCGAGCTGGTCGTACCAGAGGGGGTGGGGTCCGATGACGGAGAGCATCGGTTCGATGATGGCCATGTCGACGACCTGGCCGTGGCCGGTGGTGTGCCTCGCGGTGAGCGCGGTCATCACGGCGTACGCGGTGGCGAGCGCCGCGACGGAGTCGGCGAGGCCGAAGGGCGGCAGGGTCGGCGGGCCGTCCGGCTCGCCGGTGATGGCGGCGAAGCCGCTCATCGCCTCGGCGAGCGTGCCGAAGCCGGGCCGGTGGGCGTACGGGCCGAACTGGCCGAAGCCGGTGACCCGGGCCAGCACCAGGCGCGGGTTGACGGCCGACAGCTCCTCCCAGCCGAGGCCCCAGCGCTCCAGGGTGCCGGGCCGGAAGTTCTCCACGACCACGTCCGCGCCGGCCGCCAGCCGCAGCAGTGTGTCGCGGCCGCCCGGCGTGGACAGGTCCAGGGTCATGGTCCGCTTGTTGCGGCCGAGGACCTTCCACCACAGACCGACGCCGTCCTTGGCGGGGCCGTGGCCGCGGGACGGGTCGGGCTTGCGGGGGTGCTCGATCTTGACCACGTCCGCGCCGAAGTCGCCGAGCAGCGTCGCGGCGAGCGGGCCCGCGAAGAGGGTGGCGAGGTCGAGGACGCGCAGTCCGTGCAGGGGAGGGGCCGGGGCCGGTGCCGGGGTGCCTGTGCCGGTGCTCATACGGGCCTGGCCTCCGGGTTCCCGGCGGAGCCGAGGGCCGCCTCGATCTCGGTGCGGTACGGCATCGAGGTGGACGCCCCCGCGCGCTGGACCGACAGCGCGGCGGCGGCCGACGCCCAGGCCAGCGCCTCCGGCATCGGCCTGCCCTCGGTGACCGCCACGGCCAGCGCGCCCACGAACGTGTCACCGGCGGCGGTGGTGTCCACGGCCTTCACCCGTGGCGCGGGCACGGCCACCGGCTCCCGGCCGCGCGCCAGATACAGACAGCCGGCCGCGCCCAGGGTGACCACCACCTCCGGCACGGCGTCGAGCAGGGCGAGGCCGGCGGCGCGCGGGTCGGAGAGGTCGGTGAGGGCGGCGGCCTCGTGCTCGTTCGGCACCAACAGATCGGTGAAGGTGAGGAGTTCGGGCGGAAGTCGTCGCGCGGGTGCCGGGGTGAGGACGGTCCGCACGCCGTGCTCCCGGGCGTAGCGGGCGCCCTCGACGACCACGGAGAGGGGGAGTTCGAGCTGGAGCAGCAGGGTGTCGGCGGTCGCGATCAGCGCCTCGTCGCCATGGTCGAGGGAGGTGACGGTGCCGTTCGCGCCGGGGACGACGACGATCGCGTTGCCGCCCTCGTCGTCCACGACGATGTGCGCGGTGCCCGACGGGCCCTCCACCGTGCGCAGCAGGTCCGTGTCGACCG
This sequence comes from Streptomyces sp. NPDC004788, assembly GCF_053601115.1. NCBI lineage: Bacteria > Bacillati > Actinomycetota > Actinomycetes > Kitasatosporales > Streptomycetaceae > Streptomyces > Streptomyces sp. NPDC004788. The sequence continues at coordinate 64,087 of NZ_JBSGBF010000013.1, read as the reverse complement.
AGCTGTGGTCGAGGGCGGTCCGCAGCCGCGCGCCGAAGTCGTCGGCGCCCACCGCGCCGATCATCGACACCTCCGCGCCCGCCCGCGCGGCGGCCACCGCCTGGTTGGCGCCCTTGCCGCCGGGGACGGTGCGGAACTCGCGGCCGGTGACCGTCTCTCCGCGGGCGGGGGCCTTGGCCACGTAGGCCACGAGGTCCATGTTGGTGCTGCCGAGCACGACGATGCCGGCCGGATTGCCGGCGGCGGTGGGGCTGGTCATGGGCGTACTGCCTCCGAGTGCGTCAGTGCGGCCAGGGTGTCGAAGCCGATGCCGTCGAAGGACGGCACCGAGGTCGAGAGCCGGTTCTTGAGAGGGGAGGTCCAGCGCTCGGGCAGCCGGTCGGGGTGCCCGGTGAGCAGCCCGGCGACCGAACCGGCGGTGGCGCCGTTGGAGTCGGTGTCCCAGCCGCCGGAGACCGCCGCGCAGATCGAGCGCGTGAAGTCGCCGTCGGCGTGGGTGAGCGCGGCGGCGAGCAGGGCGGCGTTGGGGACGACATGGACCCAGTGATACCCGCCGAACTCGCCGTGGAGCCGGTCCACGACGGCGTCGAAGTCACGGTCCGCGCGGGCGGCGGCGATGCCGAAGCGCACGGCCTTCGCCAGCCGTGACTCCGGCGGTACGACCGCGAGCCCGGCCGCCAGCGCCCGGTGTACGTCCGCCGTGCCGCTCGCGGCCTGCGCGAGGGCGGCCGCGACGAACATCGCGCCGTACACCCCGTTCCCGGTGTGCGTCAGGACCGCGTCCCGGTACGCCTGGCGGGCCGCGCCCGCCGGGTCTCCCGGGTGCGTCCAGCCGTGCACGTCCGCCCTGATCAGCGCCCCGATCCACTCCCGGAACGGGTTGCGGCGGGTGGCGGTGTGCGGGGGTTCGACGCCGTCGAGGAGGTTGCGGTAGGCGATCCGCTCGGCGGTGAACGTCCGTCCGGCGGGCAGCTCGTCGAGCCAGAGACGGGCGACGTCGGCGGTGGTGAAGGCGCGGCCGTGGCGGCGGAGGAGGAGCAGATTGAGGAGCGGGTAGTCGAGGTCGTCGTCCTCGGGCATCCCGTCGATGTTCTCGGCGAGGGAGGTGTCGGCGGAGCGCCGGTTCCACGGGTGCGCGGCGAGGAGACGCGGGGCCACGCCGCGGGCCGTGAACCAGTCCGAGAGCGGCCAGTTGCCGGTGGCGCGGGCGAGGGCGCGGATGGCGGCGAGGGGGAGTTTCTCGACGGGCTTTCCGAGGAGGCAGCCGGCCGCGCGGCCGAGCCAGGCGGCGTGCAGGCGCTTGAGCAGGGCGTCGGATTCCCCCGCCCCGCCCCTTCCCGAAACGCTGACGAGACCGAGGGCCGCGCCACCGAACCCCCGGAACCGCGCCGCTTCGCGCGCGGGGGGCGGTGGCCAGTCGGGGCAGGCCGTGATGATCGCAGCCAGGGCGGTGGGTTCCTGAGTGAGCAGAGGGCTGGGGAGTGCGGACAGGGCGTCCAGGATTTCCTCGGCCAGGGGGCGGAGGGCGGGGCACGGGGTGGGGGAGGCGCCGGCGGTGGGCGGGGCGGCGTGGCCGCCGGCCGCGTACCAGCGGGCGGCGAGGTCGCGGGCGTCGCGGCCGTCCTCGGTGGCCTGACGGAGTTCGTGCCCGACCAGGTCCTCGGGCTGGACCCAGGTGAGGCGGAGAGGGCCGGCGGCCGCTGGGCGGCCTGGAGCTCCGGCGCTCCGGCCTCCGGCATCGCCGTCGGCGGGGGCCGGCCGGTCCGGGGTCCTGGCGCCGTGGTCGCCGGCCCGGGGGCGCTCGGTCGTGCCGTCGACGGAGGCTGAACGGCTCCGCGCCCGGACGCCGTCGCCTCCCGCCTCGGTGGCGTGGGATCCGACGGCCCTGCCGTCGACCGTGGCGGAACGCTCCGGCGCCCCGGCGCCGTCGCGGGGCTGGGCGGCCCTGGTGTCGGCGGCTGCCCGGTACCGCGTCCCGGCGTCGGTCGTTTCGCCGGCGGTCATCGGGTCGTGCCCGTCAGCGTCGCGTACGCCGACTCGTGGGCGCGGCGGCGGGCGGTGTCGCGGGTGAAGATCTCGTGGGCGACGGCGGTGAGCGTCGTGGCCGGGGCGTGGAGGTCGAGGCGGCTGGCCTCGGCGACCTGCTTGGCCCAGTCGGGCGGGACGGCGGACTCGCCGTGCAGGGCGCCCGCGAGCGCGCCGGCCATGGTGGCGATGGAGTCGCAGTCGCGGCCGTAGTTGACCGCGCCCAGGACCGTGCGGCGGTAGTCGCCCGCGCCGACGAGCAGCATGCCGAGGGCGACGGGCAGCTCCTCGACGGCGTGGACGCGGGAGGGGCGGCGGGCGTCGAGGGAGGGGGCGCGGTAGTCGGGGCCGACCGAGTCGAAGGGGGCGACGGCGCGGCGGAGCGGGGTGAGCGCCGACTCGAAGTCCCGGTGGGCGTCGGCGACTTCGGCGACCGCCTCGATCGCCGCCCGGGTGCCGTCCTTGGCGAGGGCGAGCGCCGTGTCGACGACCGAGCGCGGGGTCGCGCCCGGGACGCAGGCGGCCGCCACGGCCGCCGCGAACACGCCGGCCGCCTCGCGTCCGTACGAGGACTGGTGGGCGCCGGCGATGTCGAGCGCCTCGGCGTAGGCGGCCGACGGGTTGGCGGCGTTGATCAGGCCGACGGGCGCCATGTACATCGCGGCACCGCAGTTGACGATGTTTCCGGTGCCGGCCTCGCGCGGGTCGGCGTGGCCGTAGTGGAGCCGGGCGACGATCCACTTCTCGGCGAGGAAGACGCGTTGGAGGGGCAGGGCCTCCGCCTCCAGTTCGGGGATCCAGACCGGGCGGCCCATGAGTTCGGGGACGAGGTGCTCGGCGACCGCGTACGCGTCGAGGTGGTCGCGGACCTTCTCGTACACCCTGATCAGCGCGTGCGTCATCAGGGTGTCGTCGGTGACGTGCCCGTCGCCCTTGTGGTACGGGGCGATGGGGCGGGCGGTGCGCCAGGCGTCGCCGTTCCAGGGGCCGACGACGCCGGTGACGCGGCCGCCGTGGCGTTCCAGGATCTGCTCGGGGGTGTAGCCCTCGACCGGGCCGCCGAGGGCGTCGCCCACGGCGGCCCCGACCAGGCTGCCGGTGATCCGGTCATCCAACGGGGGTGTGAGGGGTGTCATGTCGGAATTGTCCACCCAGGGTGGCCGGTTCCGTGGCTGCGAGGAGCCCGGCGAGTTCGACCAGGTCGGTGCCCGCGAGCCGGGGCAGCGCACAGCCCGCGAGGGTCCGGCACGCCTCCCGCCAGGTCGCCGGGACCGCCGTACCGCCGCCCAGCGCGCCGGTGAGCGCGCCCACCAGGGCCGGGGCCGAGTCGGCGACCCGGGAGAGACAGGCCGCGGCGGGCACGGCGACGGCGACGTCGCCGCGGGCGGCGAGGGTGAGCGCGAGCGCGACGGGGACGGTCTCGGCGGCGGCGATGCCGTAGCTGTAGACGTGGTCCACGATCTGGTGCTCCAGGAGCGGGACCAGCTCGAAGGCGGTGGCGGCGGTACGGGCCAGCTTGACCGCGTGCCGGCCGTTGCGGCCGATCTCGGTGGCGGGCGGGAGCTGGTCCAGGGCCGCCGCCACCGCCTCGTCCGGCCCGGCCCCGCCGACCGCGGCGGCGGTGGCCGCCGCCATCGCGCGGGCGCCGTGGACGCCGTCGCCGTCCTGGGTGTACCGGGCGTCGAACTCGGCGAGTCCGGCGGCCGCGACCGGGTCCCCGGGGTGGACGAGGGCGAGGACGGCGGCCCGTACGCAGGCGGCGTCGTCGAAGTAGTGCGGATTGTCGTGACCGGTGGCGGGCGGGCGCAGCCCGGCGGCGAGGTTGCCGAGGCCGGCGCGGACGGAGATCCGGGCGCGCAGCGGCAGGACGGCGGACTCCACCTCGGGCGCGCGGTCGGACGCGGCGGCGACCTGGCTCGCGAGGGAGTTCCAGGCGAGGTCGACGGCGGCCCGCAGCCGCCGCTCGGGCGTGAGCGCACGGAACAGGGGGCCCGGGCCCGAGGCGGCGAGCAGCGCCTCCGCGGTGAACACCGCCCACTCGGCGTCGTCGGAGGGGCCGAGGCGGAGGGGCTCGGGAGGCTGGTTGAGGGCGATCGGCACGGGCAGGGTCGTGGTCGCGTTCTCCTCCGCGAAGGTGTCGAGCTCGCGGGTGAGCCGGCGGGTCCACTCGGGCATCCGGGCGGCCCGGTGCCGGGCGGCGGGCCACCCGGCGGCGTCGCCCGCTGCGAGACCGAGGAGGAGGCCCTCGATCCTGTCGCGAGGGGTGGCCGCGGGGCGGGTGCGCGTGCGCGTGGCGGTGCCGAGTACCGGGGCGCGGCGCCCGTCCCGTACCGGGGGCGGGTCCGCGTGGGCGCCGTCCGTCGTATCGGCACCCGCCGTCGTGGGCTGTGCCCACCCTCCCCCAGACTCCGTCCGGGGGTACCCCCATCGCCCGGCGGAACTATTGCCCACAGCAGTCATCGGTCTTCCTCCTCCTCCGGGGTCAGCAGGTCCGCGACGTCGAGGACGTGGTAGCCCCGCATCGACGGCAGGCAGCTCCCCCGCGCCGGACCGATCGCCGCCCCCCACTCCTCCGGGATCGCCGCCGTCCCGCCCAGCGCGCCCGCGAGCGCGCCCGCCACCGCCGCCGTCGTGTCGGCGTCGCGGCCCATGTTGACGGCGGTGAGCACGGCGGTGCGGAAGTCGCCGCGGGCGGCGGCGAAGGCGCCGAAGGCGAGGGCGACGGCCTCGGGGGCGAGGTCGGTCCAGGGGTAGCCGCCGATGACGACGGCGGAGCGGACGGCGCGTTCGCGTTCGAGGGGGTCGGGGATGACGCGCCGGGCGGCGACGACCGCGCGGCGCATGGAGCGGGCGGTCCAGGAGTCCATGGGGACGACGGAGAGGGCGGCGGCGATGACGGAGGTGACGGACGCGCCGCCCATCGCCGCCGCCACGCCCGCGGCGACGGCCTGGCCGCCGTAGATGCCCTCGCCGTCGTGGCTGACGGTCCCGTCGACGGCGACGAGCCGGGCCGCTTCGGCGGGGCGGCCGGCGGCGAAGACGCCGAAGGGGGCGGCGCGCATGGCGAGGCCGTCGCTCCAGGCGTGCCGGTGCTGGGCGGAGATGGGCGCGGCGAGGCCCCGGCGGAGGTTCTCCAGGGTGCCGCGTTCGGAGAAGCCGGCGCCGCGGAAGGGTCCCTCGTCGAGGTCGGCGATCCAGTGGTGCCAGGCCTGTTCGACATGGGCCACGGTGAGGGCGGAGCCGTGCCGGGCGAGCAGCAGGCCGGAGAAGATGGCGTACTCGGTGTCGTCGGTGCCTGCCGGACTGTCCGTCACGAAGCCCTCGATCCGGCCCCAGCGGGCCCGGATCTGTGAGGGGCGCAGGTTCTCGGCGGGCGCGCCGAGCGCGTCCCCGACCGCGAGTCCGAGCAGCGCGCCCCGCGCCCGCTCGCGCAGATCGCGCAGTTCGCCCAGCGTCGTTCCGACCATCCTCTGTCCCCTTTCGCGCTCCTCTTCGCGCTCCTCCGATCTGTGCCACGCGTGCGGCCCGAGCCTTCACAGAAACGTTTCTGTCACCCAGGTGACGCCATGTCAGACCCGAGGTAAGGCAGTCCTCAGACAGGCTCACCTCACTAAGACGAGCCTTACTAAGTACGGCCTACCTTGCTGGCGCGCCCCTTACATCGGGCGTATTTTCGATGAGGTCAGGAGGGGGCGGGCACGCCGAACCCGCAGGAAAGACAGGGGAGAAGCATGTCCATCATCGAAGCCGTCGCACCGCTCCACGAGGCCCACCGCGACAACCACACCCACCGCGACGTCAACGGCGGCTGGCTGCGCCCCGCGGTCTTCGGCGCGATGGACGGACTCGTCTCCAACCTGGCGCTCATGACCGGTGTGGCCGGCGGCGCCGTCTCCTCGCAGACCATCGTCATCACCGGCCTCGCCGGACTCGCGGCCGGCGCCTTCTCGATGGCCGCCGGCGAGTACACCTCGGTCGCCTCGCAGCGCGAGCTCGTCCAGGCCGAACTCGACGTCGAGCGCCGCCAGTTGCGCAAGCACCCGGTCGACGAGATGGAGGAGCTGGCCGCGCTCTACGTCTCCCGTGGCGTCGAGCCCGCGCTCGCCCGCGAGGTCGCCATGCAGCTGTCCCGCGACCCGGAGCAGGCGCTGGAGATCCACGCCCGCGAGGAGCTGGGCATCGACCCCGACGACCTGCCGTCGCCGACCGTCGCCGCGGTGTCCTCGTTCGGCTCCTTCGCGCTCGGCGCGCTGCTTCCCGTACTGCCGTACCTGCTCGGTGCCACCGCCCTGTGGCCGGCGCTGCTGCTCGCGCTCCTCGGGCTCTTCGCCTGCGGCGCGCTCGTGGCCCGGGTGACCGCCCGCAGCTGGTGGTTCAGCGGGCTTCGCCAGCTCGTCCTCGGCGGTGCCGCGGCGGCCGTCACGTACGGGCTCGGCATGCTCTTCGGTGCGGCGCTGTAGCGCCGTACGGCCGACAGGAACGCCGAGCAGGGGCCTCCGGACATCCCGGGGGCCCTTCGGCGTACGTACACGTCGCCGGCGGTGTCCGTCGCTGTGACGTATCTCCCTGAGCGGATTCCGCGATCCAGTGGGACACTATGCGGGCCGCCACATATCTAGCCGATTACCCGGCGGTTTCGAACGCCCGGCCACCGGGCATGAGGCTCAAGCGCCGCGGGCAATGAGGCCCGCCCCTGCGACGGGTCGCTCCGTCCCCCGCGAGAACGCCGTAGTTCCCGCGCCCCCACAGCTGAACCAGGGCTGCACCACGCTGCACGAGCCGCAGCACACCACCACCGCCCGTATCGGCGGTGTCCGCATGCTGGAATGCGCTATCCACTTCGCGAGAAGCCAGCCATCATGTAACCTGCACGAAATTTCGCGGAGGGCCAACGTCGTCCCTCGGCTGCTGCATATGCCACGACGACGACGGGAGAGCCGATGCGTTCCGACGCCTGGTCGCCCATGGACGGTCGCCCCGCCCCGCAGGGGATGTACGACCCCCGTAACGAACACGACGCCTGTGGTGTCGGGTTCGTGGCCACCCTCACCGGTGTTGCCAGCCACGAGCTGGTCGAGCAGGCGCTGACGGTACTGCGCAATCTCGAACACCGCGGCGCCACCGGCTCCGAGCCCGACTCCGGTGACGGCGCCGGCATCCTGCTCCAGGTCCCGGACGCCTTCCTCCGCGAGGTCGCCGGATTCGAGCTTCCCGCCGCCGGCTCGTACGCGGTCGGCATCGCCTTCCTCCCCGCAGACGGCTCCGCACAGGCTGTCTCGCAGATCGAGACGATCGCGTCCGAGGAGGGTCTGAACGTCCTCGGCTGGCGCGAGGTCCCCGTCGCCCCCGAGCTGCTCGGCGCTTCCGCCCGCGCCACCATGCCGGTCTTCCGCCAGCTCTTCGTCGCTGGGGGTACCTCCCAGGCCGAAGGCTCTGGGGGAGGCACGAGCAGCGGCATCGCGCTCGACCGCAAGGCGTTCGTCCTGCGCAAGCGCGCCGAGCGGGAGGCCGGGACGTACTTCCCGTCGCTCTCCGCCCGCACCATCGTCTACAAGGGCATGCTGACCACCGGCCAGCTGGAGCCCTTCTTCCCGGACCTGTCGGACCGCCGCTGCGCCACCGCCGTGGCCCTGGTCCACTCCCGGTTCTCCACGAACACCTTCCCGAGCTGGCCGCTCGCCCACCCGTACCGCTTCGTCGCCCACAACGGCGAGATCAACACGGTCAAGGGCAACCGCAACTGGATGACGGCCCGCGAGGCCCAGCTCGCCGGCGACGTCTTCGGCACCGCCGCCGACGGCCGGGGCATCGAGCGGATCTTCCCGGTCTGCACCCCCGACGCATCCGACTCCGCCTCCTTCGACGAGGTCCTGGAGCTGCTCCACCTCGGCGGCCGCTCGCTGCCGCACAGCGTGCTGATGATGATCCCCGAGGCGTGGGAGAACCACACCTCCATGGACCCGGCCCGCAAGGCCTTCTACCAGTACCACTCCACCCTGATGGAGCCCTGGGACGGCCCGGCCTGCGTCACCTTCACCGACGGCGTCCAGGTCGGCGCGGTCCTCGACCGCAACGGTCTGCGCCCCGGCCGCTACTGGGTCACCGACGAGGGCCTCGTCGTGCTCTCCTCCGAGGTCGGCGTCCTCGACATCGACCCCGCCAAGGTCGTCCGCAAGGGCCGGCTGCAGCCGGGCAAGATGTTCCTCGTCGACACCGCCGAGCACCGCATCGTCGAGGACGACGAGATCAAGGCCGCCCTCGCCGCCGAGCACCCGTACGCGGAGTGGCTGGAGACCGGCGAGATCGAGCTCTCCGACCTCCCCGAGCGCGAGCACATCGTGCACACCCACGCCTCGGTCACCCGCCGCCAGCAGACCTTCGGCTACACCGAGGAAGAGCTCCGCGTCATCCTCGCCCCGATGGCCCGCACCGGCGCCGAGCCGATCGGCTCCATGGGCACGGACTCGCCGATCGCCGCCCTGTCCGCGCGGCCCCGGCTGCTCTTCGACTACTTCACCCAGCTGTTCGCGCAGGTCACCAACCCGCCGCTGGACGCCATCCGCGAGGAGCTCGTCACCTCGCTGCTGTCCTCGCTCGGCCCCGGCAGCAACCTGCTCGACCCGACCGCGGCCTCCTGTCGCAGCGTCACGCTGCCCTTCCCGGTGATCGACAACGACGAGCTGGCCAAGCTCATCCACATCAACGCCGACGGCGACATGCCCGGCATGAAGGCCGTGACCCTCTCCGGCCTCTACCGGGTCTCCGGCGGCGGCGACGCGCTCGCCGCCCGCATCGAGGAGATCTGCGCCGAGGCCGACGCGGCGATCGAGGGCGGCGCCCGCCTGATCGTCCTGTCCGACCGGCACTCCGACGCCGAGCACGCGCCGATCCCGTCGCTGCTGCTCACCGCGGCCGTCCACCACCACCTCATCCGCACCAAGCAGCGCACCATGGTGGGGCTCCTTGTCGAGGCCGGTGACGTGCGCGAGGTCCACCACGTGGCCCTGCTCATCGGCTACGGCGCCGCCGCCGTCAACCCGTACCTGGCCATGGAGTCCGTCGAGGACCTGCTCCGCGCCGGCACCTTCCTGTCGGACATCGAGCCCGAGCAGGCCATCCGGAACCTGATCTACGCCCTCGGCAAGGGCGTCCTCAAGGTCATGTCCAAGATGGGCATCTCCACCGTCGCCTCCTACCGCGGCGCCCAGGTCTTCGAGGCCGTCGGCCTCGACACCGCCTTCGTCGAGAAGTACTTCAACGGCACCGCCACCAAGATTGGCGGCGCCGGCCTCGACGTCATCGCCAAGGAGGTCGCCGCCCGGCACGCCAAGGCGTACCCGGCCACCGGCATCGCCTCGGCGCACCGCGCCCTGGACATCGGCGGCGAGTACCAGTGGCGCCGCGAGGGCGAGCCGCACCTCTTCGACCCGGAGACGGTCTTCCGCCTGCAGCACGCCACGCGCTCCAAGCGGTACGACATCTTCAAGAAGTACACGGAGCGGGTGAACGAGCAGTCCGAGCGCCTGATGACGCTCCGCGGTCTGTTCGGTTTCGCCGCCGAGGGCCGTACGCCCATCTCGATCGACGAGGTCGAGCCGGTCTCCGAGATCGTCAAGCGCTTCTCCACCGGCGCCATGTCGTACGGCTCCATCTCCCGCGAGGCCCACGAGACCCTCGCCATCGCCATGAACCAGCTGGGCGGCAAGTCCAACACCGGTGAGGGCGGCGAGGACCCGGACCGCCTCTACGACCCGGCGCGCCGCTCCGCGATCAAGCAGGTCGCCTCCGGCCGCTTCGGCGTCACCTCCGAGTACCTGGTCAACGCGGACGACATCCAGATCAAGATGGCCCAGGGCGCCAAGCCCGGCGAGGGCGGCCAGCTGCCCGGCCACAAGGTCTACCCGTGGGTCGCCAAGACCCGGCACTCGACGCCCGGCGTCGGCCTGATCTCCCCGCCGCCGCACCACGACATCTACTCCATCGAGGATCTGGCCCAGCTGATCCACGACCTCAAGAACGCCAACCCGGCCGCCCGCATCCACGTGAAGCTGGTGTCGGAGGTCGGTGTCGGCACGGTCGCCGCGGGTGTCTCCAAGGCCCACGCCGACGTCGTGCTCATCTCCGGCCACGACGGCGGTACGGGCGCCTCGCCGCTCACCTCGCTGAAGCACGCGGGCGGCCCCTGGGAGCTCGGCCTCGCCGAGACCCAGCAGACGCTGCTGCTCAACGGCCTGCGCGACCGGATCGTCGTGCAGACCGACGGCCAGCTCAAGACCGGCCGTGACGTCGTCATCGCCGCGCTGCTCGGCGCCGAGGAGTTCGGCTTCGCCACCGCGCCGCTCGTCGTCTCCGGCTGCGTCATGATGCGCGTCTGCCACCTGGACACCTGCCCGGTCGGCATCGCCACCCAGAACCCGGTCCTGCGCGACCGCTTCTCCGGCAAGGCCGAGTACGTCGTCAACTTCTTCGAGTTCATCGCTCAGGAGGTGCGCGAGCTCCTCGCCGAGCTGGGCTTCCGCTCCATCGAGGAGGCCGTCGGCCACGCCGAGCTGCTCGACACCAGCCGCGCCGTCTCCCACTGGAAGGCGCAGGGCCTGGACCTGGAGCCGCTGTTCCACGTGCCCGAGCTGCCCGCCGGCGCGGTCCGCCACGCCCTGGTCGAGCAGGACCACGGCCTGGAGAAGGCCCTCGACAACGAGCTGATCGAGCTCGCCGCCGAGGCGCTGAACGCCGAGTCCGCGGAGGCCGCCCAGCCGGTCCGCGCCCAGGTCGCGATCCGGAACATCAACCGGACCGTCGGCACCATGCTCGGCCACCACGTGACGAAGAAGTTCGGTGGCGCGGGCCTGCCGGCCGACACCATCGACATCACCTTCACGGGCTCCGCCGGCCAGTCCTTCGGCGCCTTCCTGCCGGCCGGTGTCACCCTGCGCCTGGAGGGCGACGCCAACGACTACGTCGGCAAGGGCCTCTCCGGCGGCCGCGTGATCGTCCGCCCGGACCGGGGCGCCGACCACCTGGCCGAGTACTCCACCATCGCGGGCAACACCATCGGCTACGGAGCCACCGGCGGCGAGCTGTTCCTGCGCGGCCGCACCGGCGAGCGCTTCTGCGTCCGCAACTCCGGCGCCCTGGTCGTCTCCGAGGGCGTGGGCGACCACGGCTGCGAGTACATGACCGGCGGCACGGCGGTCGTCCTCGGCGAGACCGGCCGCAACTTCGCGGCCGGCATGTCCGGCGGCGTCGCCTACGTGATCGACCTGGACCGGAACAACGTCAACTCCGGCAACCTGGGTGCGATCGAGGCCCTCTCGGACTCCGACAAGACGTGGCTGCACGACGTCGTGCGCCGCCACCACGAGGAGACCGGCTCCACGGTCGCCGAGAAGCTGCTCGGCGACTGGGACGCGGCCGCGGCCCGCTTCAGCAAGATCATCCCCACCACGTACAAGGCAGTGCTCGCCGCCAAGGACGCCGCTGAGCTCGCCGGTCTCTCCGAGGCCGAGACCACCGAGAAGATGATGGAGGCGGCGACCCATGGCTGACCCCAAGGGCTTCCTGACCACCGGGCGCGAGGTCGCCAAGACCCGGCCGGTGAGCGAGCGCGTCAAGGACTGGAACGAGGTCTACGTCCCCGGCTCCCTGCTGCCGATCATCAGCAAGCAGGCCGGCCGCTGCATGGACTGCGGCATCCCGTTCTGCCACAACGGCTGTCCGCTGGGGAACCTCATCCCCGAGTGGAACGACTACGCCTACCGCGAGGACTGGTCGGCGGCGTCGGAGCGGCTGCACGCGACCAACAACTTCCCGGAGTTCACCGGCCGCCTGTGCCCGGCTCCGTGCGAGGCGGCCTGTGTGCTCGGCATCAACCAGCCGGCCGTCACCATCAAGAACGTCGAGGTCTCGATCATCGACAAGGCGTGGGACGGCGGTGACGTCCGGCCGCAGGTGCCCGAGCGCCTCTCCGGCAAGACCGTCGCCGTCATCGGCTCGGGCCCGGCGGGTCTCGCCGCCGCCCAGCAGCTGACCCGGGCCGGCCACACCGTGGTCGTGTACGAGCGGGCCGACCGCATCGGCGGTCTGCTGCGCTACGGCATCCCCGAGTTCAAGATGGAGAAGCGGCACATCAACCGGCGCATCGAGCAGATGCGCGCGGAGGGTACGAAGTTCCGCACCGGCGTCGAGGTCGGCCGCGACATCACCGCCACCGACCTGCGCAAGCGGTTCGACGCGGTCGTCGTCGCCGCCGGCGCCACCACGGCCCGCGACCTGCCCGTGCCGGGCCGCGAGCTGAAGGGCATCCACCAGGCGATGGAGTACCTGCCGCTCGCCAACAAGGTGCAGGAGGGCGACTTCGTCACCCCGCCGATCACCGCCGAGGGCAAGCACGTCGTCGTCATCGGCGGCGGCGACACCGGCGCGGACTGCGTCGGCACGGCGCACCGGCAGGGCGCGGCCTCGGTCACCCAGCTGGAGATCATGCCGAAGCCGGGCGAGGAGCGGAACGCGGGCCAGCCCTGGCCGACCTTCCCCATGCTCTACAAGGTCACCTCGGCCCACGAGGAGGGCGGCGAGCGGGTCTACTCCGTCTCCACCACCCACTTCGAGGGCGACGAGGACGGCAACGTGCAGTTCCTGCACCTCGTCGAGGTCGAGTTCGTCGACGGCAAGCTGACCCAGAAGCCGGGCACCGAGCGCAAGATCCCCGCCCAGCTGGTCACGCTCGCGATGGGCTTCACCGGCACGGACGTGGAGAACGGGCTGGTCGCGCAATTTGGTCTAGACCTCGATGAGCGGGGTAACATCGCGCGTGACGCGGACTTCGCCACCAACGTCGATGGCGTCTTCGTCGCCGGTGACGCCGGCCGTGGCCAGTCGCTGATCGTCTGGGCCATCGCCGAGGGCCGCTCGGCCGCCCGCGGCGTCGACCGCCACCTCACGGGCGCCAGCTCCCTGCCGGCCCCGATCCGCCCGACGGACCGTTCCCTGACGGTCTGACCCTCGGGCCCCTTCAAGGACGTCCCGTACAACGACGTACGGAACTGAGCGCGGCGCTTGCCCCACTGTCCCCGACCTGGACGACTGGGCGAGCGCCGCGGCGCGTTGTGAGCGCCCGCGAAGGTCTGCTGCGGCTGATGCGGTGCCCGAGCGCCCCGCGTACGGTTGCGCTCGGCGATCCGGTGCGGACCGGTGGGGGCCGACGATTCTCGGTGGTTCGGCTACTCGGCTACGTCCCTCAGCCAGGCGGCCGCCGCGGCCAGGGCCCCGTCCGCCTCCGGAAGCAGGCCGAGGCCGCCCAGGAAGCCGTGGAACACGCCCGTGTGGAGCTGGACGTGGACCGGGACGCCGGACGCCGAGAGGCGGCGGGCGTAGGCGAGGCCCTCGTCGCGCAGGGGGTCGCAGTCGGCGAGGACGATCAGCGTCGGCGGCAGGTCGGAGACGTCGTCCGCCAGGCCGGGGGAGGCCGCGACCGGGTCGGTGTCCGGGTCCAGGTACTGCTGCCAGTACCAGCGCATGTGGGCCGTGGTGTGGAAGAAGCCCTCCGCGTACGTGTCGGCCGACTCGCCGGCCAGGCGGTGGTCCAGGACCGGGTAGATCAGGAGCTGGCCCGCGAGCGCCGGGCCGCGGTGGTCGCGGGCGCGCAGGGCGCAGGCCGCGGCGAGGTTGCCGCCGCTGGAGTCGCCGGCCAGGACGAGCGGCCGGCCGGGGTGGCGGGCCGCCGCCCACTCCAGGGCCGCGTACACGTCGTCCTCGGCGGCCGGGAAGCGGTGCTCGGGGGCCCGGCGGTAGTCGACCGAGACGACCGTCGCGCCGGTACGGGCGGCCAGCGCCCGGCACAGCCGGTCGTGGGTGTCGAGGTCGCACAGGACCCAGCCGCCGCCGTGCGCGAAGACGACGACCGGGCCGGCCCCGCCCTCGTACACCCGGACGGGCACATCCCTCGCGTACGTGTCGGTGGCGCCCGGCGGGATCTCCGCCAGGTGCGCCCGCGCCGCCGCCCGCAGCGCCGCCGCGCCCGCCCCGGGGCGCGGGAAGCCCGCCGACATCGCGTCGCACAGGGCACGGGCCGCGGGAGTGAGCGGATCCGTGGTCATGCGGTGAGCCCTCCGTCCACCGTGAACTCCGCGCCCGTCACGTACGAGGCCGCGTCCGACAGCAGGAAGGCGACGAGCTCGCCGACCTCCCGCGGCCGGCCCATCCGGCCCAGCGGCACGTGCGACCAGTCCTTCTCCGCGACCGCCGCCGTCATGGGCGTGTCGACGGCGCCCGGATGGACCGTGTTGACGCGGATGCCGTACGGCGCGAGGTCGCGGGCCGCCGAGCGGCTCAGCCCGCGCAGCCCGAACTTGCCCGCCCCGTACGCCGCGTGGCCCGGCACGCCGACCAGGCCGGCCGTCGACGAGACGTTCACGACCGAGCCCCCGCCCGCCTCGCGCAGCGCCGGCAGCACCGCCTGCATGCCGAGGAACGGCCCCAACAGGTTGACTCGCAAGAGGAGTTCGAAGTTCTCGTAGGTCTCCGACTCCACGGGCGCGGTCCGCCACAGAGCCGCGTTGTTGACCAGGCCGTCGAGGCGTCCGTACGAGGCGATGGCCGTGTCCACGACCGTCGCCCAGCCGTCCGGCGACGTCACGTCGTGCCGTACGAACACGGCCTGGTCCGCGCCGAGTTCGGCCGCGACCGCCCGGCCCTCCTCCTCCCGTACGTCGGTGAGGACGACCCGCGCCCCGGCCGCCGCCAGGAGCCGCGCCTCCGCGGCACCCTGCCCCCGGGCCGCGCCGGTGACGGCGACGACCCTGCCGTCGAGCGCACGCAGCCCGGCGCTCACGCGGCGGCCTCAAGGGCGCGGAAGTGCGGGATGACCTTCTCGCCCCACTGCCGGACGGTCTCCAGGCACACCTCCTGCGGCACCGTGCCCATCTGGATCAGGCACATCACCTCGTCGACGCCGATCTGCCGCAGCCGCTCCACGTACGCGACGGCCGTGTCGGCGTCCCCGTAGGCGTGGTCGGCGTTGTACGTGCCGGTGTCGACCGGGCGGGCCGGGATGTTCGCCTCGTGCAGCCGGGCCACCAGCTCCTCCCGCTCCCGGGCGAGCGCGGCGACGTGGTCCTCGTCCTCGGCGTAGCCGGTGGGCGCGGGCGCGTTGCCGTACCAGTGGGCGATGGACTCGGCGAAGAAGCGCTGGCCGCGGGTGCCGAGCCGGAGCGCGCGGGCCGCGTCGTCCAGGACGATCGTCGGGCAGAGCGCCGAGAAGTGGTCGTTGACCTCGGTGGAGACGAGCCGGGAGCCGTCGCGTACGGCGATGGCCTCGTCGTACACCTTGCGCATCGCGCGCACGTCGTCGGCGCCGGCGAAGCCCATCACGAGCGCGCCGATGCCGAGTTCGGCGGCCAGCTTGAGCGTGTCGTGCTTGGAGCAGGCCATGAAGAGCGGCGGGTGCGGGTCCTGCACGGGCCGGGGCAGGATCGCGCCGGGGCCGATGTCGAGCGAGCCGTGCCACTCGAACTCCTCCTCGCGCCAGGCCGAGGCGAAGATCCGCAGTGCCTCCTCCATCTGTGGATACGTGTCGTCGGGGCGCACCCCGAACATGCGCATCTCCTGCTTGGTCGCCCCGCGTCCGGCGCCGATGTCGACGCGGCCGCCGGAGAGCACGTCGAGCATGGCGGCCCGCTCGGCGACCCGGACCGGGTGCTGGTAGCCGAAGGGCATGGTGACCACGCCGTGGCCGATGCGGATGTTCTTCGTGCGGGCGGCGACCCAGGTCAGGAAGATCTCGGACGCGCTCATGTGGGCGTACTGGGTGAGGGAGTGGTGCTCGACCGCCCAGATCCGGTCGAAGCCCATCTCCTCGGCGAGGACGGCCTGTTCGACGCAGTCGTGGAGGACCTGGCGTTCGCGGGCGGGGGTGGGGTCGACGAGTTGGGCCTCGAAGATCATCGAGAACTTCACGCTGAGCTCTCCTTCGCTCCGGGTTCCTCGAACCACGGGAAGCTATTTCGAATAGGAATACTTCTAGCAGGCATACGTGGACCCCGGAAGGTGGTCGTAGACTTCGGTCCGTGGCGGACGACAAGGACGACAAGGCGCAGGAACCGGCGGAGCTGCCCGGGCTGCCCGCGACCAG
Organism: Streptomyces sp. NPDC004788; assembly: GCF_053601115.1. Classification (NCBI taxonomy): domain Bacteria; kingdom Bacillati; phylum Actinomycetota; class Actinomycetes; order Kitasatosporales; family Streptomycetaceae; genus Streptomyces; species Streptomyces sp. NPDC004788. The sequence goes on along the minus strand of NZ_JBSGBF010000013.1, from coordinate 47,934 downwards.
CTGGGCGGTGCTCGGGCTGCTCTCCTTCGGGCGGGAGCTGTCCGGCTACGACCTGAAGAAGTGGTCGGACTGGTCGCTGCGCTTCTTCTACTGGAGCCCGTCGTTCAGCCAGATCTACAGCGAGCTCAAGCGGCTGGAGAAGGCCGGCTTCGCCACCTCACGGCTCGTCGCCCCCGAGGTCGGCACGCGGGACAAGCGGGTCTACCGCATCACCGACGAGGGCCTGGCCGCCGTGCGCACCTGGGCCCGCACCGCGCCGTTCGACCCGCCGGTGCTCAAGCACGGGCCGATGCTGCGGCTCTGGCTCGGCCACCTCCTCGAACCCGAGCAGATGCGCGAGATCCTGGCCGGGCACCGGGAGTTCGCCGAGACGATGCGGCAGCGCGCCGAGGCGGACGTCGAGGGTGCCAAGGCGGACGAGGCGTGGGCGTACCCGACGCTGACCCTGAAGTGGGCCGAGCGGTACTACGCCTCCGAGCGCGACCTCGCCGACGCCATGCTCGCCGACATCGAGGAGCTGGAGTCGGAGCGGGAGCGGCGGCGCGGCAAGCGCCCGTAACCGCGCCGGAAGCAGAGCAGGGGGCCGGCGCCGGAGCGGTGCGCGGTCAGGGCCGTGACCCGGCCGAGGGCGATGGCGTGGTCGCCGCCGTCCAGGACGCTCTCGGCGCCGTCACCGCGGGCGCCGTCCTCGTCCCCGTCAACACCCGCAAGAAGCCCGCCGAGGCCGCCGACATCCTGCGCCGCAGCGGCGCCACGGTCCTCTTCACCAACACGACTTCCTCGGCACCGATTACGCCGCCCGCCTGCACGCCTCCGGCGAGGACCTCGGCGACCTGCGCCCCCGCGACCGCTACCTCCTCGTCAACCCCTTCTTCCACACCTTCGGCTACAAGGCCGGTGTCCTCGCCTGCCTCCTGAACGGCGTGACGATGCTCCCCGAGGCCGTCTACGACGCCGACCGCGTCCTCGCCCGCATGGCGGCCGAGCGCGTCAGCTGCCTCATGGGCCCGCCCACCGTCTTCCACGGCCTGCTCCACCACCCGGGCCGCGCCGCCCACGACCACCTCAAACGCGCCCACGCCGCCGCCCGTCTGCTCGGCGCCCCCGCCGTACACCGCGGCCGGATCGCCGCCGGAATCGGCCTCGCCCAAACGGTTGGTCAGGGGCGCCGGAGGTGAGCGAACATGACCGCATGACCTCTCTCGTGCGACACGTCACCATCGACTGCTCCGACGCCTACGCCCTGGCCTCCTTCTGGGCCCAGGTGCTCGACGGCCGCCTCGCCGACGACGACAACCCCGGCGACCCCGAGGCGACCGTCGAGTCGGCCGGCGCGAGCCTGCTCTTCGTCCGGGTCCCGGAGAAGAAGTCGGTCAAGAACCGCGTCCATCTCGACCTCCAGCCGCAGGACCGCACGCGCGACGAGGAGGTCGAGCGCGTGATCGGGCTCGGCGCGACCCTCGTCGACGACCGGCGCAGGCCGGACGGCACCGGGTGGGCCACCATGGCCGACCCCGAGGGGAACGAGTTCTGCGTCGAGCGCAGCAAGGCCGAGCGCGCGGCGACCGAGCGCGCCCAGGCGTAGTCCGGAGCAATCCAGACAGAAGGTGTCGGGTTTCCGGTGTTCCCTGGAGACATGGGAGACAACGGAAACACCCCGACCGCCACGTGGGCGGCCTTCGAGGCCGCCGAACCCGGCCTCGCGGCCACCGTCCGCGAGCGCTTCGGCCAGTACACCCACCACGCCCTCGCCACCCTCCGCAGGGACGGCTCGCCGCGGCTGAGCGGGATCGAGGCGGAGTTCCGGGAGGGCGAGCTGTGGCTCGGGATGATGCCGAACTCGCTCAAGGCCCGGGACGTCCGCCGCGACCCGCGCTTCTCGCTGCTCGCCAACCCGGGCGAGGGCACGGGCATGGGCGGCGGCGACGTCCGGGTCTCCGGGCGCGCGGTCGAGGTCACGGACCCGGCGACCCTGGACTGGTACGCGAAGGTGGCGGGCGCGCCGCAGCCCTTCCACCTCTTCCGGGTCGAGCTGACGGAGGTCGTGCGGACCGCGGTCGAGGGCGAGGAGCTCGTCTTCCGGACGTGGGCGCCGGGGCGGGCGGTGCGCACGATCCGGCGTGGGAACGACGACTCCCCGCCCCGCGAGGACACCCCCTAGCGCTCCGCGAGCACCCGGGCCCGGCACCAGGACGGGCCGCCCCAGGCGTCCCGCAGCGGCCGGGCCCTGCGCAGCCACAGGGAGAGGTCGAGCTCCTCGGTGTAGCCGATGGCGCCGTGGACCTGGAGAGCGGTGGCGGCGGCCGCGTGGGCGGCCTCACCGGCCGTCACCTTCGCCGCCGCGAGATCACCGCGCTCGAAGGTGAGCGCCGCTCCGAAGAGCAGCGGCCGGGCGAACTCCAGGCCGATCAGGGTGTCCGCGAGCCGGTGCTTGACCGCCTGGAACGAGCCGATCGGCACCCCGAACTGGGTGCGCTGCCTCGCGTACGCCACCGTCCGGTCGAGCAGCGCGAGCCCGAGCCCGAGCGCCTGCGCCGCCGTCGCGAGCAGCGCCCAGTCCCGGGCCCGCCCGGCCGCCGCCACGACCTCCGGCCCGACCGCGAGCAGCTCCCCGCCGGGCGCGGGCCGGGCGAGCCGCCGTACCGGATCGGCCGAGACCCGGACCTCCTCGTGCCCGGGCGCGATCCGCAGTTCCTCGCCCCGGACGACGAGGACGAGATCCGCGGCGTCCGCGTCCAGGGCGTACGGCGACACGTCGTCCAGGGCCAGCGTCGCCACCGTCCCGCCCGTCACGAGCCCCGGCAGCAGCCGCTTCGCCGGTCCCGGCTCGCCTCGCTCGGCGAGCTCCGCGAGCAGCGCCGTCGCCGCGACCGTCTCCACGGCCGGCCCCGGGACGGCATGGCGGCCCAACTCGACGAACGCGTGGGCGAGTTCGACGGGCAGCGGTCCCATCCCCTCGTACGCCTCGGGCGCGGCGAGCGCGAACACGCCCGCCGCGCAGAGCCGGGCCCACAGCGCTCGCCCGGGCCCGGGATCGCCCGCGGCCCAGGCGCGTATCGCCGTCGGGGTGTCGGCGGCGGTCAGCATCGCGTCGAGCGAGCGCGCGAAGTCGCGCTGTTCGTCGGTCGGCAGGAAACGCATCAGCGGCGGCCCTTCGGGAGGCCGAGCAGGCGCTCGGCGATGATGTCGCGCTGGATCTCGTTGGTGCCCGCGTAGATCGGTCCCGCGAGCGAGAAGACATGGCCCTCGGCCCATTCGGTGTCCGACAGCTCGCCCTCCGCGCCCAGGAGATCGAGCGCCGTCTCGTGCAGGGCGATGTCGTACGTCGACCAGAAGACCTTGTTGAGGCTCGACTCGGCGCCGACGGTCGCCCCCGCCGTGAAGCGCGAGGCGCCGGCCGCGGTGAACAGCTGATAGGCCCGCGCGCCGATCACCGCGTCCGCGACCCGGTCGCGCAGCGCGGTGTCGCCGGGGTCCGCCCGGTCCTGCCAGAGCCGTACGAGACGGTCGGCGGCGGCCAGGAAGCGGCCGGGGGAGCGGAGGGTGAGGCCGCGCTCGTTGCCGGTGGTGGACATGGCGATCCGCCAGCCCTGGCCGGGCTCGCCGATGACGTCCTCGTCCGGCACGAACACCTCGTCCAGGAACAGCTCGGCGAAGGCCGGCTTGCCGTCGAGTCGCCCGATCGGCCGCACGGTCACGCCCGGGGCCCGCAGGTCGAACATCAGATACGTCAGGCCCCGGTGCGGCCGGCCCTCCGCCGCCGGGCCCGGGTCGGTGCGGAAGATCCCGAACGCCCGGTCCGCGAACGCCGCCCGCGACGACCAGGTCTTCTGCCCGGACAGCAGCCAGCCGCCCGCCGTCCGCACCGCCCGCGAGGTGAGCGAGGCCAGGTCGGACCCGGCCTCCGGCTCCGACCACGCCTGCGCCCAGATCGTCTCGCCGGTCGCCATGGACGGCAGGATCCGGGCCCGCTGCTCCTCGGTGGCGTGGTCGAAGAGGGTGGGGGCGAGGAGGCTGATGCCGTTCTGCGAGACCCGGCCGGGCGCCCCGGCCGCGTAGTACTCCTCCTCGAAGGCCAGCCAGCGGAAGATGTCGGCGCCCCGGCCGCCGTACCGCTCGGGCCAGGAGACCACCGACCAGCGGCCGGCGGCGAGTTCGGCCTCCCAGGCGCGGTGGGCGGCGAAGCCCTCCGCCGTCTCCAGGGACGGCAGCGGCTCGGCGGGCACATGCGCGCGCAGCCAGGCCCGGGCCTCGGCCCGGAACTCCTCTTCCTCGGCGGTGTACGAGAGGTCCATCAGCGCGCCGCCTCCTTCGCCGCTTCCTTCATCCCCGCGACGTCCATCCCGCCGAGCGGGTCCGCCGCCGTCTCCGCGTTGTGCGCGTGGGCCAGGTGGTGCAGGCCGAAGACCGAGTCGAGGCCGGAGTGCAGGCCCTGGAGGTCCTCGGCCTGGTTCACCGCGCGCTTGGTCAGCGCGAGCCCGAACTGCGGCATCTCCGCGACGCGCAGTGCCAGCCGTTCGGTGGTGGCGTCCAGTTCGTGGCGCGGCACGACCCGGTTGACCATGCCGAGCTCGTACGCCCGCCCGGCCGGCATCCGGTCGCCCGTGTAGAGGAACTCCTTGGCGATCCGCGGCGGCATCACCCACGGGTGCGCGAAGTACTCGACGCCCGGGATCCCCATCCGCACCACCGGGTCCGCGAAGAAGGCGTCCTCGCTCGCCACGATCAGGTCGCAGACCCAGGCGAGCATCAGGCCGCCCGCCACACAGGCCCCCTGGACCGAGGCGATCACCGGCTTCGGCAGCTCGCGCCAGCGCCGGCACATGCCCAGGTACACCTCCGACTCGCGGGCGAAGCGCGACTCGCCGCCCCGCCGCTCCGAGTGGTCCCACCACAGCCCGGCGCGCCGCTCGAAGGGCAGGTGCGCGTCGCGCTCGGGGGTGCCGATGTCATGCCCGGCGGAGAAGTGGTCGCCCGCCCCGGCGAGCACGACGACCTTCACCTCGGGGTCCTCGGCGGCCCGGTAGAAGGCGGCGTCGAGGGCGTAGGTCATGGCCGAGTTCTGGGCGTTGCGGTAGCGGGGGCGGTTCATCGTCACGTACGCGACCGGGCCGCGCCGCTCGTACAGGACAGGGGTGCCAGACAATGTCTCATCCTTCCCTAACAAGTGTTTGGTAGGTTACCGTGCAGCCATGAGTAGCGCCACGAGTAGCGCCACGAGTAGCGCCGTGAACAGCGCCGGGAGCAGCGCCGCGAGCGGCGTCGAGGAGTTTCGCACCGAGATCCGCGACTGGCTCAGCGACCGGCTGGGCGGAGAGTTCGCCGCGCTGAAGGGCCTCGGCGGCCCTGGCCGGGAGCACGAGGCCTTCGCCGAACGGCTCGCCTGGGAACGGCACATGGCCGCCCACGGCTGGACCTGCGTCGGCTGGCCGAAGGAGTACGGCGGGCGCGGCGCGAGCATCGAGGAGCAGATCGCCTTCCACGAGGAGTACGCCCTCGCCGACGCCCCCGCCCGCGTCAACCACATCGGCGAACAGCTCCTCGGCCCCACCCTCATCGACCACGGCACCGAGGAGCAGAAAGCCCGCTTCCTGCCCGCCATCCGGTCCGTCGAGGAGCTGTGGTGCCAGGGCTACAGCGAACCCGACGCCGGCTCCGACCTCGCCGCCGTCCGCACCCGGGCCGTCCGCGAGGGCGACGAGTGGGTCGTGCACGGCCAGAAGACCTGGACCTCGCTCGCCCACGAGTCCCAGTGGTGCTTCGTCCTCGCCCGGACCGAGCCGCGCGCCCCCGGCGCACGACCGCACGCCGGCCTCTCCTACCTCCTCGTCCCGCTCGACCAGCCCGGAGTCGAGATCCGGCCCATCGTGCAGCTCACCGGCACCAGCGAGTTCAACGAGGTCTTCTTCGACGGCGCCCGCACCCCCGCCGGGCACGTGGTCGGCGCCCCCGGCGACGGCTGGCGGATCGCCATGGCCACCCTCGGCTACGAGCGCGGCGTCTCCACCCTCGGCCAGCAGGTCGGCTTCCGCCGCGAGTTCGAGGCGCTCGTCGACCTCGCCCGCACCAACGGCGCCGCCACCGACCCGCTCATCCGCGACCGGCTCGTCCGCGCTTGGATCGGCCTGCGCACCATGCGCGCCAACGCCCTGTACGGCGCCGACCCCTCCATGGCCAAGCTCTACTGGTCCCACTGGCACCGCGACCTCGGCGAACTCGCCATGGACGTCCGCGGCGCCGCCGGCACCCTCGCCGCCGGAGCACCGTACGAACTCGACGACTGGCAGCGCCTGTTCCTCTTCTCCCGCGCCGACACCATCTACGCCGGGTCGAGCGAGATCCAGCGGAACATCATCGCCGAGCGGGTGCTCGGCCTCCCGAAGGAGCCCCGCGCATGAGCCCCCGTACCCCGCCGCCGCCCTACGTCGCGGGCCACGGTCTGCTCGCCGGGCGCACCGCCCTCGTCACCGCCGCCGCCGGCGCCGGCATCGGCGGGGCCACCGCCCGCCGCCTCCTGGAGGAGGGCGCCCGCGTGCTGATCAGCGACGCCCACGCCCGCCGCCTCAAGGAGACCGAGACCGCGCTCGCCGCCGAGTTCGGCGCCGACCAGGTCGCCGCCCTGCCGTGCGACGTCACCGACGAGAGCCAGGTCCAGGCCCTGTACGACACGGCCGTACGGCTCCACGGCGGCCTCGACGTCCTCGTCCACAACGCCGGCCTCGGCGGCACCGCCGAGCTCGCCGACATGACCGACGACCAGTGGCACCGGGTCGTCGACGTCACCCTGAACGGCACCTTCCGCTGCACCCGGGCCGCCCTGCGCCACTTCCGCGACACCGGGCGCCAGGGCGTCATCGTCAACAACGCGTCCGTCATCGGCTGGCGCGCCCAGGCCGGCCAGGCCCACTACGCCGCCGCCAAGGCCGGCGTCATGGCCCTCACCCGCTGCGCCGCTGTCGAGGCCGCCGCCCTCGGCGTCCGCGTCAACGCCGTCGCGCCCTCCCTCGCCATGCACCCGCACCTGGTCAAGGTCACCTCCGCCGAGCTGCTCGACGAGCTGACCGCGCGCGAGGCGTTCGGGCGGTACGCCGAGCCGTGGGAGGTCGCCAACGTCATCGTCTTCCTGGCCAGCGACTACTCCTCCTACATGACCGGCGAGACGGTCTCCGTCAGCAGCCGGCACCCGTAGGACAACAATGGACGCGTGCCAACGACCAAGCCTCCCGCCAAGAACCCGACGAACCCAACGAACCCGAAGAGCCCGAAGCGCCCCAAGAACCCGTCGGGCCAGAAGAAGAAGCCCCAGGTGACCGCCTCGCCCGAGCGCCGCCGCGAGCTGCTCGACATCGCCGCCGAGGTGTTCGCCGCCCAGGGGTACAACGCCACCACCGTCCGCAAGATCGCCGACGAGGCGGGCATGCTCGCCGGCAGCCTCTACTACCACTTCGATTCCAAGGAATCGATGCTCGACGAGATCCTCTCCACCTTCCTGAACGAGCTCTGGGACGGGTACGACACCGTGCTCGCCGCCGGACTCGGCCCCCGGGAGACCATCGAGGCCCTCGTCACCGAGTCCTTCCGGGAGATCGACCGGCACCGCGCCGCCGTCGCCATCTACCAGAAGGAGTCCCGCCACCTCGCCGACCAGCCGCGCTTCCACTACCTCGCCGACTCGCAGGTGAAGTTCGAGAAGGCGTGGCTCGGCACCCTGGAGCGCGGGGTCGGGACCGGCGCCTTCCGCGCCGACCTCGACATCCGCCTCACCTACCGCTTCGTGCGCGACACCGTCTGGGTCGCCGCGAGCTGGTACCGGCCGGGCGGCCGGCACAGCCCGGAGGAGATCGCCCGCCAGTACCTCTCGATGGTGCTCGACGGGATCGCCGTACGAACAGACTGACCACCACCCAGGAGGAAACGTCATGGCCGAGGCATACATCGTCGACGCGGTCCGCACCCCGGTGGGCCGCCGCAAGGGCGGGCTCGGCGCCGTCCATCCGGCGGACCTCGGCGCCCACGTCCTGAAGGCCCTCGTCGCGCGCACCGGCATCGACCCCGCGGCCGTCGAGGACGTGGTCTTCGGCTGCCTCGACACCGTCGGGCCGCAGGCCGGCGACATCGCCCGCACCTGCTGGCTCGCCGCCGGGCTGCCCGAGGAGGTCCCCGGCGTCACCGTCGACCGCCAGTGCGGCTCCTCCCAGCAGGCCGTCCACTTCGCCGCCCAGGGCGTCCTCTCCGGCACCCAGGACCTGGTGGTCGCGGGCGGCACCCAGAACATGACGATGATCCCGATCGCCTTCGCCTCCCGGCAGGCCGCCGAGCCGCTCGGCCTCACCCAGGGCCCGTACGCCGGTTCCGAGGGCTGGCGCGCCCGCTATGGCGACGCGCCGGTCAACCAGTTCCACGGCGCCGAGCTGATCGCCGCCAAGTGGGGCATCACCCGGCGCGACCAGGAGGAGTTCGCCCTGCGCTCGCACCAGCGGGCGCTGCGCGCCATCGACGAGGGCCGCTTCGCCCGCGAGACCGTGGCCTACGGGGACGTGACGGTCGACGAGGGCCCGCGCCGCGACACCAGCCTGGAGAAGATGGCCGGCCTCCGGCCGGTCGTCGAGGGCGGCACCATCACCGCCGCCTGCTCCTCCCAGGTCTCGGACGGCGCGGCCGCGATGCTGATCGCGAGCGAGCGCGCGGTGCGCGAGCACGGGCTCACGCCCCGGGCGCGTGTCCACCACCTGTCGGTACGCGGCGAGGACCCGATCCGGATGCTGTCCGCGCCGATACCGGCGACCGCGCACGCCCTGAAGAAGACCGGCCTGACCATCGACGACATCGACCTCGTCGAGATCAACGAGGCCTTCGCCCCGGTCGTCCTCGCCTGGCTCAAGGAGACCGGCGCCGACCCGGAACGCGTCAACGTCAACGGCGGGGCCATCGCCCTCGGCCACCCGCTGGGCGCGACCGGCGTGAAGCTGATGACGACGCTGCTGCACGAACTGGAGCGCACGGGCGGCCGGTACGGGCTGCAGACGATGTGCGAGGGCGGGGGCCAGGCGAACGTGACGATCATCGAGCGGCTCTGACCGAAGGCGGTGGCCCGCACCCCGGGTGGGGGTGCGGGCCATTCGCGTGCACGAGCACCGTCAGGCCACCAGCCGGTCCCGCAGCCCCGCCAGCGTCCGCAGGTCCAGGCCGAGGCCCTCCGTCACGTACCGGAACAGGCCGCCGTAGCCGGCGCGGACCTCGTCGAGGGCCGCGTCCAGGTACTCCTGGCGGACCTCCTGGAGCGGGACGATCAGGTCCGGGTTCTGCATCATGCCGCTCTGCCTGAGGCCCTCGCGCACCCGGGCGTCGTAGGCGGCGCGGAAGGTGTTGGAGGCCAGGTAGTCGTCCGTGGCGGCGCTCTCGGGCACGCCGAGCAGCTGGAGCAGCAGCCAGCTCTCCCAGCCGGTGCGGTCCTTGCCCGAGGTGCAGTGGTAGAGGACCGGGGCGGCGCCGGGCGCGGCCAGTTCGCGCAGGGTCGTGCCGAGGCGCTCGCGGTTGGCGGCGCTGGTGACGAACGTGCGGTAGACCTCGGTCATGAAGGCCGCGGCCCGGCCGCCGCCGAGCATCTCCTCCTGCCGCACCGGGTCGCGCGAACCGATGGCGGCGAGCAGCTGCCCGTACAGACCGTTGTCCGTGACGGACCGGGAGACCCCGCTGACCCCGGCCGGCAGCCGGTCGGCCCCGTCGTACTGCACTTCCAGCGGGATCCGGAAGTCGATCACCCGGCCGAGACCGAGGCCGGCGACGGTGCTCACGTCGGCGTCGGTCAGCTTGCCGAGGTGGTCGCCGCGGTAGACGAGCCCGTACCGGACCCGCTTGCCGTCGTACGTGCCGTATCCGCCCAGGTCACGGACGTTGACCGCGCCCTGGAGCGGGACCTGGCGGACCCCGGTCGTGGTCACGCGGACCCGTGGCCGGGCCAGGACGGGCGGGGCGGCGACCGCGAGGAGTGCGGTGGCGCCGGCGGTGCTCAGCAGTGCGCGTCTCGACAGTGCATGGCTCGACGGTGCGCGTCTCGCTCGTGCGTGTCTGGCCAGGGGCATGGCTGACTCCCTTACGAGGATGGAAGGGTACGGAGCACGTGCGTGGCCTCGGACATGACGCGGCTGACGAGTTCCGCGCAGCTGGGCAGGTCCTCGATCACCCCCGCGACCTGTCCGGAGGCCATCACGCCGAGGTCGGTGCGGCCCTCGACCATGGAGGCCTTCAGGAGCATGGGCGTGTTCGCGGCGAGCAGGACCTGGCTCCAGGACAGGTCCTTGCCGTGGCGCATCGCGAGGCCGTCGCGGACCATCGCCGTCCAGGACATCCCGCTGAGCTTGCGGAAGCCCGCCGCCCGGCGCACGGCCTGCGCCAGGGCCCTGACCCGGCCCGCCCGCTCCAGTGCGGCGACCATCTCGGTGCGCAGCATCCGGTGCGGCAGGCCGTCGACGGCGGTGGTGACGGTGATGTCCTTGACGCTCGCCGCCAGGTACTTCGCCTTGACCGCGTCGGGCACGGTCGAGTCGGAGGTGAGGAGGAAGCGGGTGCCCATCGCGACGCCGGCCGCGCCGTAGGCGAGCGCGGCGACCAGGCCGCGCCCGTCGTGGAAGCCGCCGGCCGCGATCACCGGGATGTCGACGGCGTCCACGACCTGCGGCAGGAGCACGGTCGTCGCCACCTCGCCGGTGTGCCCGCCGCCCTCGCCGCCCTGCACGACCACCGCGTCCGCGCCCCACCCGGCGACCTTCTCGGCGTGCCGGCGCGCCCCGATGGACGGGATGACGACGACACCGGCGTCCTTGAGCTCGGCGATCAGCTCGCGGGAGGGCGCGAGGGCGAAGGAGGCGACCCGGACGCCCTCGTCGACGATGATCCGGACCCGTTCGCGCGCGTCGCCCGCGTCGGCGCGCAGATTGACGCCGAAGGGCCGGTCGGTGCGGGACTTCACCTCCCGTACCGCCGACCGCAGTTCGTCCACGGTCATGGTCGCGGAGGCGAGGATGCCGAGCGCGCCGGCGTTCGCGGTGGCGGAGACGAGCCGCGGCCCGGCGACCCAGCCCATGCCGGTCTGGACGAGGGGGTGGCGGACGCCGACGAGCTTGGTGAGCGCGGTCTCCATGACGGGGGTCTCCATGAGGGGGGTCTCCGCGCCGCCTGTGTCCGTGCCGCCTGCGTCTGCGCCGCCTGTGTCCGCGCCGCGGATTTCCGTGCCGGGGGCGTCCGTGCCGGGGGTTTCCATCAGGGCCTGACCTCGCGGTTCCGGAGCCCGGCCGGGTCGATGACCTCGCGGACGAGCCGGAGCTCCTCGGCGCTCGGCTCGCGCGTGGTCGGCACATCGGTACCGATGACGAGCTCGAAGCCGGTGGCCGCCCTTACGTCGGCCACGCTCACGCCCGGGTGCACGGACGCGAGCCGCATCCGGTGGTCGGGCGTCGCGAAGTCGAGCACGGCGAGGTCGGTGACGACGCGGGGGAGGCGGTGGTACGGGCCGGTGGCGTGGTCGTAGCCGACGCCGCTGATCATGTCGACGCGTTCGACGAAGACCCGGGGCGAGTGCCTCGGGATCCAGTAACTCACCGGATTGTTGAGGGTGTTGACGGGCGCGCCGCGCACGCCGAGGAGCTGGCGGGTGGGCCGCTCCCAGTCGCCGATGCAGGAGATGTTCTGGTTGCCGTAGCGGTCGATCTGGCTGGCGCCCATCATCACGTGGCGCTTTCCGCCGGTGACCATGGTCAGGTGCCGGCGGTACGGCAGCCAGCCCTCGGGCCGCCCGTCGAGGCCGACCAGCATCGCCTCGCCGTCGGTGAGGAGCAGGTCGGGGGAGAAGGTCCGCTTGGCGAGGCGGGCGCCGAGGGCGGGGATCAGGCCCATGGGGCTGGCGAGGACCTCGCCGTTGTCGCGCCAGGCCTCGGCGCAGGCGATCACGCAGTACTCGGCGCGGGTGACGGCCGTCATCGTGAGTCGTCCTTTCGCTCGTCGTGCCAGGCGCGCACGGCGGCCTGGTAGTCGTCCTCGCTCTTGCCGGACAGGAAGCGCGCGGCGAACTCGGGCCAGGGGGTGGTCGCGTAGAGCTTCTGGAAGGGCTCGTCGCGGTCGTGGTCGGGGACGCAGGAGGTGAAGTGGGCGCCGTTCGGGGTCTCGACGACGCCGGTGACGCTGTGCCGGGAGACGAGCAGGCTCTGCGGCACGGTGTCCGGGCCGAAGCCGGTCTCGTCGTCGACGAGGCGTTCGCAGGAGACGTACGCGGTGTCGGCGGCCTCGCAGAAGAGGTCGTCGAAGTACGGGTCCGGGCCGAGGTACTGGGCGTTGCCGAGGCGGTCGGCGCGGTTGAGGTGGACGAGGGCGGCGTCCATGCGGAGCGCGGGCACGGCGACGAACTCCTCGCCGTCCTCGTACGGGGAGGTGACCGTCCGCAGGCCCGGGTTGACCCGCATGACGTCGGAGCCGAGGCCGGCCCGTACGGGCAGGAAGGGCAGCCGGTTGGCGGCCGCGTGCAGGCCCCACATGAACATGGCCTCGTCGAGTTCGGTGAGCTCGAACGCGGCGCGTTCGCGGGCGGCCCGGAAGTGCGGTTCGAGGGGGATGGAGTCGAGGGTCGCGAAGGGCGCGACGAGGTGGCGGACGCGGCCGGCGGCGGCGAGCAGGCCCACGTCGGGGCCGCCGTACGAGATCACGGTGAGATCGGTGATCTCGGACCGGAGCACCGCTCTGACCAGGGCCATCGGCTTGCGCCGGGAGCCCCAGCCGCCGATGCCGATCGTCATCCCGGAGCGCAGCCGCGCCACCACGTGCTCGGGCGTCATGGTCTTGTCGGTCACCGGTCCTGGCCGTCCTTTCCGAAGGAGTCGCGGACCCGGTCGGCGATGCCGCTGAGGCTGGCCTCGAAGGTGAAGCCCTGCTCGTAGCGGTAGCTGCGGCGCACGTCGACGGGGTCGATGCCGTTGATGGCCGCCTTGGCGAGCCGGATGAGGGTGCCGTCCTTCGCCGCGATCTCGGCCGCCAGCTCCAGGGCGGCGGCGCGGAGTTCCTCGCGCGGGACCACCTGCCACACCGAGCCGTGGGCGTGCAGCTCCCGCGCGGTGGCGGTGCGCGAGGTGTAGTACAGGGCGCGCATCAGATGCTGCGGCACGAGCCGGGCGAGATGGGTGGCGGCGCCGAGCGCGCCCCGGTCGAGCTCGGGCAGGCCGAAGACGGCGTCGTCGGAAGCGACGATCGCGTCCGCGTTGCCGACGAGCCCGATGCCCCCGCCCAGGCAGAAGCCGCCGACCTCGGCGACGACCGGCACCGCGCAGTCGTAGACCGCCGCGAACGCCTCCGCGCAGCCGTGGTTGACGGCGACGAGCGAGCCGTGGCCGGGGTCGCGCTGGAGCTCCTTGATGTCGACGCCCGCGTTGAAGCCGCGCCCCTCGGCGGCGAGCACGACGCAGCGGGTCTCCGGATCGCGCCCGGCGGCGCGGACGGCGTCGGCGAGCTCGTACCAGCCGCGCACGGGCAGGGCGTTGACGGGCGGGAAGTCGACGGTGACGAGTGCGATGCCCTTGTCCGGGCGTGAGGTGGAGACACCCATGAGCGGATCAGCTACCTTTCCACCAAACGTTTGTTAGGTGCAGTGGGAGGAAGGTAGCAGCCGATGGAGCTGGACGGGAGGGTCGCCGTCGTCACCGGCGGAACCCGCGGGGTCGGCGCGGGCATCGCCCGGGCCTTTCTGCGGGCCGGGGCCGAGGTCGTCGTCTGCGCCCGCAGACCCCCTGGCGAGCCGGTCGCGGACGGCGGCCGCGAGGCCGCGTTCCACGCCCTCGACCTGCGACGACCCGAGGAGGTGGCGGCGTTCTTCGCCCGCGTCGCCGAGCGGTACGGGCGGCTCGACACCCTCGTCAACAACGCGGGCGGCACCCCCTACCGGCTCCTGGGCGAAGGCCACGGCGAACAGCACGCGCGGGTCGTCGAGCTGAACCTCACCGCCCCGCTGGCCGTCTCGCTCGCCGCCTACGAGCTGCTGCGCGCGACCCGCGGTTCGGTCGTCATGATCGGCAGCGTCAGCGGCACCCGCCCCTCGCCCGGCACCGCCGCCTACGGCGCCGCCAAGGCCGGCCTGGAGAACCTGGCCCGCTCCATGGCCGTCGAATGGGCCCCCGAGGTCCGGGTCAACACCCTGGTCCTCGGCATGGTCAGCACGGAACTGTCCCACCTGCACTACGGCGACGCGGACGGCGTCGCCGCCGTCGGCCGCACCGTGCCGCTCGGCCGGCTCGCCGAACCGTCCGACGTCGGCGAGGCCGCGGTCTTCCTCGCCTCCGACCGCGCCGCCTATGTCTCCGGCGCCTCGCTGCTCGTGCACGGCGGCGGGGAGCGCCCCGCCTTTCTGGATGCCGCAACCGTCAACAAGTCGACTGCCGAGAAGGAGAGCTGACATGGGTCTGTGCGACGAACGAGTGGTGATCGTGACCGGTGCCGGCCGGGGTCTGGGGCGCGCCCACGCCCTGGCCTTCGCCGCCGAGGGCGCGAGGGTCGTCGTCAACGACCTCGGCGTCGGACTCGACGGCAGTCCCGGGGCCGGTGCGGCGGCGGACAGCCCGGCCGCCCGGGTCGTCGAGGAGATCCGGGCGGCCGGGGGAGAGGCCGTCGCGCACGGCGGCGACATCGCCACCGCGGAGGGCGCCGCCTCCCTCGTGCGGACCGCCCTGGAGGCGTACGGGCGGCTCGACACCCTCGTCAACAACGCCGGCTTCCTGCGCGACCGGATGCTCGTCAACCTCGGCGAGGACGACTTCGACGCCGTGATGCGGGTCCATGTGAAGGGTCACTTCCTGCCCTTGAAGCACGCCGCCGCCTACTGGCGCACCGAGGCGAAGGCGGGCCACCCGGTCGCCGCCCGGGTCGTCAACACCACCTCCGGCGCCGGACTGCTCGGCAGCGTCGGGCAGGGCAACTACGCCGCCGCCAAGGCCGGGATCGTGGGGCTCACGCTGGTCGCGGCGGCCGAGATGGGACGGTACGGCGTCCAGGTCAACGCCATCGCGCCCGCCGCCCGGACCCGGATGACCGAGCAGACCTTCGCCGGGCTCGCCGCGCCGCCCGAGGACGTCTCACCGCTGGTCGTCTGGCTCGGCTCGGCCGCCTCGGCCGGGGTGACCGGCCGGGTCTTCGAGGCGGAGGGCGGCCGGCTCACCGTCATGGAGGGCTGGCGCCCCGGCCCCACCGCCGACAAGGGCGCCCGCTGGACCCCGGCGGAGGCGGGCGAGGCCGCCCTCAAGCTGCTCGCGGAGGCGGAGCCGCCGCAACCCGTCTACGGCGCCGGCGACTGAGACGGCGGCCTCCGCCCCGGGAGTCCTCCTATCGCTTGTCGCCGCCGCAGCCCCTGCCGCCGCCGCAGCCCTTCCCGCCGCCGCAACCGCAGCCCCCGCCGCCGCCCCCGCCCTCGTGCGGGCGCGGACGCGGGTGGTCCTGCTCGTCGTCCGGGCGGTGCGGGTCGTGCGGGTGGTCGTCGCAGGGGTGGTGGGGCGGGCGGGCGAGACAGCGGCACAGGGTGCGCAGCAGCCCGCGCAGACAGTCGCAGGCGTCGCCGCCTCCCGGGGCCAGCGGGGTGCCCGGGATCAGGACCGGCGGGCGGTCGGGCTGGGAGACGATGACCCCGGGCGCGCCCGGGGTGCCGGCGACCCAGGTGACGGGGACGGTGTAGCTCCCGTCGCCGTTGTCCCGCACCGGCCCGGTGATCGTGGTGCCGGGGGCGGGGCTGACTGGGAGGGCGTCGGAGCGGCCGGGGCCGAGCTGGTTGCCGTACCGGTCGCGGGGCACCAGGGTGAGCGTCCCGCCGTCGGGGCCGCCGGTGACCGTGACGCCGGTCCGGCCCGGGTCCACGGAGACGTCGACGTGGACCGTCCACTGCGCCTCGCGGCTGGAGGCGCAGCCCTCCCCGTACACCGCCCGCGCGTGGAACGTGTAGTCGCCCTCCACGGTGAGCAGTTCCGACAGCGGGTTGCCGAACAGGCCGGCCGCCTCGAAGGCGCCGTCCGTGTGCGCCGCGTCGTCGAAGAGCGGGAAGGTGTCGGTCGCGTACGAGAACAGCGGCTTCCCGGCCGCCTTCTCCAGCGCGCGCAGCGTCGCCTGGCGCGGCGGGATCGTGTCGCCGCCCACGCTCGCCGGCGCGCCGAGGCCGGCCTGGGCGAGCAGGTTGCCCGCGCCGGTCGTGGGCCGGCTGACCGTGACGTCGACGCGTCCGCCGGGCGGGCTGCCGCCCTCCCCGTAGTGCAGGAACACCTTCGGGTTGACGACGTCGCCGGTGTAGAGGCGCACCGGCCCCCGCACCGGGTCGAGCCGTGGCCCGCCCGAGGCCACCACCTGCACGAAGTACCGCAGGTCCACGCCCGGCGGCGGGATCTCGCCGCCGCCCGGCCGGTACACCTGCACCGTCCACTGGCCGTCGCGCTGCTCCCCGTACGGCAGCGGTACCCGCACGAAGCACCAGGTGAGGCCGGAGGTGGCCGAGGCGGAGACGTAGTCCCCGGCCGGGGTGCGCAGGGAGATCAGGAGGTCGCCCTCCGGGTTGTCCCAGCCGACGATCACGGTCAGCGCCTCCTCCCCGCACACATGGAACGGGATCGGGTCGCTGCGCCGGATCGCGGCCGGCATGTCGGCCTCGGGGTCCATCAGCGCGCCCGCCTCGAAGATGTTGCCGAAGGCGAGTCCGAAGAACTTCTTCAGCGCGAGCCCGTTCCCCGCCCGCGTGTAGAGCCCGTCGTGGTCCTGCGTGAGCCGGGTGAGCAGCGCGCCGTCGAGACTGGTCTCGGTGCCGAAGCCGACCGCGTTGACGTCGATGCCGGCCAGGGAGCCCTCCACGTCCGCGATCATCGGCGGGGTGTTCTGCAGGCCGTCGGTGAGCAGCAGGACCGAGCGCGGATTGGTCCCGGGCGCCGGGAACTGGCCCTGCGCGGCGCCGAGTCCGCCGCCGATCGTGGTCGCCCCGCCCGGCGTGAGCCCGCCGACCACCCCGCTCGTGAAGGGCGCCGGGCCGGTGAGCGTGTTCTTGGTGGTGTCGGTGACCGGGGCGAGGGCGAAGTCCACGGGCGAGCTCGCGGTCGTGGAGAACGACACCAGGCCGAGCCGGTTCCCGGTCCCCGCGCGCACCAGCCGCACGAAGAGCGAGGCCGCGTCCCTGGCCTCCTCGATCTTGGTGCGGTCGCGGCCGGTACCGGACTTCTCCTGCATGCTGCCGGAGCGGTCGACGACCACCATCACGTCGCGGTTCACCCGTGGCCCCGGCGGGTTGGCGAGCTGACCCAGCATGCTGGACGTCGGGTAGTAGTGCAGCAGACAGGCTCCGCCGTTGGAGAGGATGCCGACGATCCGCCCGGAGGAGTCGAAGAGCCCGGAGCCCGAACTGCCGCCCGACACGTCGAAGTCGACGTCGAGGGCACGCGTCGAACTCGCCAGGACCCCGCCGAACGAGGCGTGCGGCGGCGACAGCTTCTTCACCGCCCCGTTGGGGTGGTGCACGCCGAAGACGGCCTCGCCGACCCCCGGCCGGTCCGGGCGGATCTGGACCGGCGTGATGCCGAGGCCCGCCGCAGGCACCTTCAGCTGCAGCAGGCAGTAGTCCACCCCGGTGCCCGGGTCGAAGGTGTGGGCGAGCACCTTCACGACCTTGTGGAAGCGCGCCGCGTACCCCGGCGGGCGGTTGCCCGCGCAGTCCGTCGCGTAGTCGAAGGTGACCGACGCCGAGGCGGCCTCCGCCGCGACGTCCTCCAGGCAGTGACCGGCCGTCAGCACCACGTTCGGCTCGATCAGCGTCACCGAGCACGTCGACACCTCGGCCCCGATCATCAGGATCATCCCGACGCTCTTCGCGACCCGGGCGCGCACGTCCGCCGCGGGCGTCGCGCACGCCGCGTTCTCCCAGTTCGGCGGCGTGTGGCAGAACCAGAACGGGTCGTACTTCGGCTCCGTGTAGACCGCCTCGCCCAAGAACGGGTCGCTGTTGGAGAACGCCGTCGGGTCCTGCTTGCCCGCGTGCCGCTCCCCGCGGGCGTACCTGTCGATCGTCGCGCCGCCCGTGGTCGCGCCGTCCGTCACGTAACGGATCGGCACCCGGCCCGCCGGGAACGCGTACACGTTCACCGGGCGGCTCCAGAACTCCGGCCCGTCGGCGGAGGTGAACACGTCCTTCCCGTAACCGAGATCGACCTCCAGGCGGTTGTTCGCCGGCAGGCTCACCCCGCTGAAATGCAGCACGACCAGCTTGGTGCCGGAGGGCGCGGGCACCCACGGGAAGTCGTACGCCCAGGTGCCCGGGGTGGTCGGCGGGGCTCCCGACGCGGGCCCCACGGTGACCGGGGGCGACAGCGTCTGCACCGTACCGGTGATGTGCGACATGGCCTCTCCTGAGGTGGTGGCGGCTGCCCGCCGGTTGCCGAGAGCGGACACAACGAAACGTACCCCTGTCACTACTCTCTGTAATCACCCCTGGTGGGGGCGTGAAGGCGCACGGGAAGCACCCGCGGAGCACACCGCGCCGCTTTCCCGGCCAGTGGGAACACGCGCTCCCCCCGCACCACACGCCCGGCCTACCGTCGGCGCTCACCCGGCACCGCCCCGAAACCTCCCGTCGCGCGCCTCACCGAG
Source organism: Streptomyces sp. NPDC004788 (assembly GCF_053601115.1). Classification (NCBI taxonomy): domain Bacteria; kingdom Bacillati; phylum Actinomycetota; class Actinomycetes; order Kitasatosporales; family Streptomycetaceae; genus Streptomyces; species Streptomyces sp. NPDC004788. The sequence goes on along the minus strand of NZ_JBSGBF010000013.1, from coordinate 29,295 downwards.
ACCTTCCCGGAGCTCGGCGCCGCCGACGCCTACCGCGTCCAGCTCCTCAACATCCACGACCGCCTCGCCGCGGGCGCGCGGATCGTCGGCCACAAGGTCGGCCTCTCCTCACCCGTGATGCAGCGGATGATGGGCGTCGACGAGCCCGACTACGGCCATCTCCTCGACGACATGCGCCTCGACCCCGCCACGCCCGTCGACACCGCCGCCTACTGCGCGCCCCGCGTCGAGGTCGAGGTCGGCTTCGTCCTCGGCGCCGACCTCCCGGGCGCCGGCTGCACCACCGCCGACGTGCTGCACGCCACCGAACAGGTCGTCCCCGCCCTGGAGCTGATCGACAGCCGCATCGCCGACTGGCGCATCGGCATCGCCGACACGATCGCCGACAACGCCTCCTCCGCCGGTTTCGTCACCGGCCCCGGCCCCGGCACCGACCCCCGCACCCTCGACCTCGCCGCGGTCGACGCCCGGCTCCACGAGGACGGAGAGCTCGTCACGGAGGGCCGCAGCGACGCCGTGCTCGGCGACCCGGCCGCCGCCGTCGCCTGGCTGGCAGCCCTTCCCGAGGAGCTGGGACGGCTTCGTGCGCACGGCTCCGACCGGCAGCGAGCCGTCCCCCGCGATCGGCGCGCCCCGGCTCCCGGAAACCGTCGCCCGCTTCAACGGCTTCGCCGAGCGCGGTGTCGACGAGGACTTCCACCGCGGCGACTCCGTCTACGACCGCTACTACGGCGACCCCACCCTCCCCCCACCCCAACCTGGCCCCGCTCGACAAGGGCCCCTTCCACGCGATCCCCGTCCACCCCGGCGACATCGGCACCAAGGGCGGCCTCGTCACCGACGCCGACGCCCGCGTCCTGCGCGAGGACGGCAGCCCGGTCCCCGGCCTGTACGCGGCGGGCAACTGCTCCGCCGCCGTGATGGGCGAGACCTATCCGGGCCCGGGTGCCACCATCGGCCCCGCGATGGCCTTCGCCTGGGCGGCCGTCAACGACATGGCAGCGGCCGGCGGCATCACGGGCGCCGGCACCACCAGCAGCTGCTCCCCAGGCGCCGGCCCCACCGGCAGCGGCCCCACCGCCACCGGCCCTACCGGCCCCACCGTCACCGGCCCTACCGGCACCGGGGCGCGGTCCACTCCAGCCGGGTCCTGATCCGCGGATCCGATACGTGCTCCAGGGCGGCCAGCGCCGTCTCGCGCGCCGCGCCCTCCGGGTCGCCGTCGGCGAGGATTCCCGCCAGCGCCTCGACGGCCCGCGGGTCCTGACGGATCGCCAGACCACGGGCGGCCTCGGCGGCGGTCTCCGGGTCCGGGTCGGCGAGCCGCGCCGCCAGCGCCTCCCGTACCGCCGGCGTGTCGTCGGGCAGCTCGCCGAGCGCGAGCGTCGCCCAGTCCCGCACCCGCGGCTCGGGGTCCCGGCTCAGGCCCACGAGGACCCCGACGGCCTCCGCGTGTCCGGCGGGCACGAGGCCGGCGAGCGCCGCGGCCACCTGCCGCCGCACCTCCGGGTCCGGGTGCCCGGCGAGGGCGAGCAGCTCCGGTACGGCGCTGCCGTCCCCGCACGCCCCGAGCGCGGCCACGACGGACCGCGCGGGCTCCCGCTCCGTGGAGGTCTCCTCCGCTGCCAGCCGGCGCAGCACCGGCACCGCGCTCGCCGCGTAGCCGGGCAGCGCGGCGAGGACCTGCGCGCCCAGGGCGCGGCGCAGCGGGTCCGGGCCCGTGCACCAGGCGGCGGCGGTGACGAAGGCGGTCTCGCCGGGGCGGGCCGCGAGGGCGGTGACAGCCGTGGTCCAGTCGTCGCGGTCGGGGGCGCCGCAGCGCAGGGCGCGTTCGGCCAGTTCCTCTGCCCGGGCGGGCGCGCCGAGGGCGCCCTCCAGGAGGGTGGCGATCGCGGCGTGGGAGGTCTGGCGTTCGTCGCCGTGGCTCGGCGCGCCGTCCTCCCGCAGCAGCTCGACGACCACGGTGATCCCGCCGTCCTCGGGCACCCGCCGCACCACCGCCTCGTACGTGTCCGCCGTGCCCCGGCTCTCCACGAGCCCGCGCCGCAGCACCGCCGCCATGTCGGCGCCGATCCACCGCCGGGCCTCGGCCAGGGCCCTTTCCACGGACGCCCGGTCGCGGCCCGCGCCGTGTTCGAGCAGGGCCCGGACCAGGGACGCCGAGCCGCGCCGGGCGGCGGCGGTCAGCGGGTCGAGCCCGTCCGGACCCGGCCGCGCCGGGTCGGCGCCGGCGTCGAGCAGGGCCCGCGCGGCCCCGGTGTGCCCGAGGCGTACGGCCCAGGCGAGCGCGGTGTACGCGTACGCCTCCTCCTGGTCCGGGTCCGCGCCGGCCGCGAGCAGCGCCCGTACGACCTCGGTGTGGCCGCCGCACGCGGCCCCGCACAGCGGCAGGTCCGCGCCGTCCGCGCCGCTCGGCCGGCCCGGATCGGCCCCGGCGGCGAGCAGCACACGGACGGCGACCGGCTGGTTTCCGACGGCCGCGCGGTACAGCGGGGTCTCGCCGTCGGCGTCCCGCTCCTCCGGGTCGGCGCCCTCCCGCAGGGCCCGCACCACCCCGTCGTCGTCCCCGTTCCACAGCGCGTCGAACAACTTGCTCATGCGCCGACCCTCACCCGAACCCCCCGAACGGCGCAAATGCCCATCGCTCCCGGGGATTACGGCGCGCACTCCAGGACCGTCCGGCACACCCCGCAGCGTGCCTTCACCCGCCGGGCCCCGGTCACCCGCAGCCGCTGCCCGCACACCGGGCACGGGAAGACGCCGTCACCGCCGGCCCGGGCGAGCCGCCGGGCGGCCCAGCCCGCGCCGGCGAGCGGCGGGCGGCGCCAGTCGCGGGCGGCCTCCGCCCGCCCCTTTTCCCACGCCTCGTACGCCACCGTGCTGGTGAACCACGGCGAGGGGTCCTCGTGGAACACCTCGGCCCGCTTGGCGAGCACGTAGCCGAACTCGTCCGGCGTGAGATAGCCGAGCTTCTGCCCGGACAGCCGGTCCTGCCGGAAGGCGTCGAGGAGCAGCCAGCCCGCGCCGAGGTAGGTGGTGACGACGTCGGTGAGGATCTCGTTCTCGGCCGTCGTGGGGAGGGACAGGCCGAGGCGGTGCAGCAGGACGTGGGTGATTTCGTGGGCGAGGACGGCGCCGATGTCCTGGCGGTGGACGCGAAAGCGGTCGTTGAGCTCGACGAAGTACTCCGGCCCCGCGGACAGTTCGACGCTGCCCGCGTGCTCCATCGGGCGGAAGCTCACCACCATCCGGGCGTCGGGCAGCCCGAGGTGCCGGACCAGGGCGCGGGCGGCCCGCTGGGCGCCGAGGTGCAGGCCGTCCCCGGGCGGGCCGAGGGCGTCGACGGCGACGTCGGAGGCCGGGACGCTCAGCTCGTAGCGGCGGACGCCGTCGGGGGAGAGGCGCCGGTAGAGCGCGGTGATCGACGCGCGGACCGTGTCGAGGTGCGGGAACCCGCGGACGACGCGGGAGACTGCATCGCTGTGCGGCACGTACGGCATGCCGGACCACCCCCTGTCGCCAAGGGTACGACCGGGTGCTCCGTGTCCTCCATCCCCCCATCTGGCCGAAAAGGCCTTCTTGTGACGTCTGTTGGGCGCTCTCCATAATCCGGAACGTCTTGACGGGCTCATGCCATCAAGATCAACCCCCCATGAAAGAAGGCAGTCGTATGCAGAAGAAGAACCGGCTGGTCCGCGCCCTGCAGAAACTCGCCGCGGCCGGCGCGGTCGCCCTCGCCGCGCTCAGCCTCCAGCCCACCGACACCGCGTCCGCCGCGCCCGCACCGGTCGTCGGCGGCACCCGCGCCGCCCAGGGCGAGTTCCCCTGGATGGTCAGGCTCTCCATGGGCTGCGGCGGCTCCCTGATCACCCCTCAGGTCGTCCTCACCGCGGCGCACTGCGTCAGCGGCTCCGGCGCCAACACCGGCATCACCGCCACCGCCGGCGTCGTCGACCTCCAGTCCAGCAGCGCCATCAAGGTCCGCTCGACCAAGGTCTACCAGGCCCCCGGCTACAGTGGGCAGGGCAAGGACTGGGCCCTCATCAAGCTCGCCTCGCCCATCACCAGCCTGCCGAACCTCACCATCGCCGACACCACCGCCTACAACAACGGCACCTTCACCGTCGCCGGCTGGGGCGCCACCCGCGAGGGCGGCGGCCAGCAGCGCTACCTGCGCAAGGCGACCGTCCCCTTCGTCTCCGACGCCGACTGCCAGTCCGCGTACGGCAGCTCCCTCGTCCCCGGCGACGAGATCTGCGCCGGCTACAACGAGGGCGGCGTCGACACCTGCCAGGGCGACTCCGGCGGCCCGATGTTCCGCAAGGACAACAACGGCGCCTGGATCCAGGTCGGCATCGTGAGCTGGGGCGAGGGCTGCGCCCGGCCCGGCTACCCCGGCGTGTACTCCGAGGTGTCCACGTTCGCCAAGGACATCAAGGCCGCGGCCGCAGCCCTTTAGGAGCTCGGTTCGCTGCAGCGCGCGCCGGCCGCACTTCCGCGGGCCCGGGATCGTCGCATCCCGGGCCCGTCCCGCGTCACGCCAGCTCCACCGCGCCTCCGGCCCCGTCTCGCGTCACGCCAGCTCCACCGCGCCCCCGGCCCCGCCCCGCGTCACGCCAGCTCCACCGCGCCCCCGGCCCCGCCCTCCAGCTCCAGGACCCACACCTCGTTCACGCCCTCCCGCAGCACCGGGCCCGGCACGAACAGCGCCTCCTGCGGGCCCGCGTTCCAGTAGCGGCCCAGGCAGAAGCCGTTCACCCAGACGAAGCCGCGCGACCAGCCGGGGAGGCGGAGGTACGCGTCGCCGGGGGCCGGCACCGAGAGCCCACCCGCGTACAGACCGGGCCCGGAGCCCTCCGGCACCCCACCGAACGCCACCTTCGCCACCGCCGCCGGCTCGAACGCGTCGAGCCGCAGGCCCCGCGCCCGTACCCCGTGCAGATACTGCCGCTCGTGCCGCACCCCGCCCGTGATCCCCTTCGGCTCCGCGAGCCGCGGCCCGTAGTTGACCCGGCCCAGGGACTCCACCCACAGGTCCACCACCGCCGGCCCCGCGACCGGCTCCGGCAGCTCCGCGTCCTCCTGGTCCAGGACCCCGGCCCGCACCCCGTCCACGTACACCGTCGCCCGGTCCCGCAGCCCCGTCACGCCCAGCGGATACGGCTGCCGCGGCCCCGGCACCACCACCCGGTAGCGGACCAGGCCCCGGTCCACGCCCAGCTCCTCGAAGGTCGGCGGCACCGGCGACTCGGTCTCCTCGTCGCCGAGGACCTCCAGGACCTCGGCCAGCGGCGCCCAGCCGGTCACCGCGCCCGCCGCGGGCGCCCCGATCCGCACCGGCGGCTCCGGCACCTGGGGCAGCGGCCCCTCCGCGTACTTCGCGAACACCTCGCGGAAGCGCCAGAACTTCTCCGTCGGCAGCCCCGCCTCGTCGACCGGCGCGTCGTAGTCGTACGACGTGACCGTCGGCCGCAGCGCGCCCCGGTGCAGCCCGCCCGCCCGGTTCGCCCCGGCCCAGCCGGCGAAGCTCGTACCGCCGTGCGCCATGTAGACGTTGACCGAGGCCCCGCATTCCAGGATCTCGCGCAGCGCCGCCGCCGCGTCCGCCGCGTCCCGGCCCACGTGGTCCCTGCCCCAGTGGTCGAACCAGCCGCACCAGAACTCCATGCACATCAGCGGACCGGACGGCCGGTGCCGCCGCAGCGTCGCGAACGCCTCACGCGCCCCCGAGCCGAAGTTCGCCGTCGCCAGCACCCCCGGCACCGAACCGCCCGTCAGCATGTGGTCCTCCGGGCCGTCCGAGGTGAACAGCGGCACCTCCACCCCGCACGCCACGAGCAGCTCCGCCACCCACCGCAGATACCCGGCGTCCGTGCCGTAGCTGCCGTACTCGTTCTCCACCTGCACCATGAGCACCGGCCCGCCCCGACCGATCTGCCGCTCCACCACCTGGGGCAGCAGCCGCCGGAACCAGCGCTCGACCTGGCCCAGGTACTCCGGGTCGGCCGTCCGCACCCGCCGCCCGAGCGGCCCCGTCAGCCAGTGCGGCAGCCCGCCGTTCTCCCACTCGGCGCAGACGTACGGGCCCGGGCGCACGATCGCCCACAGCCCGGCCCGCGCCACCGCGTCCAGGAAGCGGCCGAGCGCCGCCACGTCCCCGTACCGGCCCGGCTCCGGCTCGTACAGGTTCCACGGCACGTACGTCTCGACACAGTTGAGGCCCATCGCGCGCAGCATCCCGAGCCGGTGCTCCCACTGCGCCTCGTGCACCCGGAAGTAGTGCAGCGCGCCCGAGAGCAGCCGCACCGGCCGCCCGTCGAGCAGAAAGTCCTCGTCACCCACCGCGAACCGGCGGGACCCGCTCATGTGCCTCTCGCTCATGTGGCTCACCTTCACCTCTGGCGGCGGACCGGTCCATGGACAAAGATCGTCGCAGTTTGGACCTTCGGATCGGGGTCGGGGAGGCGGACGCGCGATGTACCACACCTGGATGCGCTACTTCACGCCCGGACCCGTCCACCACCGCCTCGGCCTCGTCTGCCTCGGCGTCGGACTCCAGCACGGCGCCCTGCCCACCGTCGGCCCGCGCACCCTCGACCACCACGTCGCCGTCGTCGTCGGCTCCGGCAGCGGCTGGTACCAGGGCCCCGACGGGCGCCGCACCACCGTCACCGCCCCCGCCCTGATCTGGCTCACCCCCGGCGTGCCCCACCACTACTCCGCCGACCCCGGCACCGGCTGGGACGAGTCCTTCGTCGACTTCTCCGGCCCCGCCACCGCCACCTACACCGAACTCGGCTACATCGAACCCGACCGGCCCGTCGTCCCCCTCGCCGACGCCGCCCCCGCCCGCGCCGTCGTCAGCCGCATCGCCCGCGCCGCCCGCCCCGGCAACCCGCTCCTGGAGGTCGAGACCGGCGCCGCCGTCCACGAACTCCTCGTCGCCCTGCGCCGGGCCCGCGCCGACACCAACGCCGACGGCGACCCCGTCCTCGCCGCCCTCGCCCGCGACGCCTTCGCCCGGCTCTCGGTCGCCGAGCACGCCGCCCGGCACGGCATGACCCCCGCCGAGCTGCGCACCGCCGTCCGCCGCGCCGCCGGATGCAGCCCCAAGGACTACCTGCTCACCGTCCGGCTCGGCCGCGCCAAGGAACTGCTCGCCGGCACCGACCTGCCCGTCGCCGCCGTCGCCCGCCGGGTCGGCTACGACGATCCGGCCTACTTCTCCCGGCTCTTCACCCGCCGCGTCGGCACCGCGCCCGTCCGTTTCCGCGAGCAGCAGGGCAGAAACGTTCCCGGGGGCTGGTCCACCACCGTTCCGGATTCCGAACACCCGCCCACCATCCTCACCGGATCCGGATAGGCTCGCCCCTCATGAGCGACATCGACGAGTCCGTACGGACCGAGCTGACCCGACTGCGCGAGAGCATCGACAACATCGACGCGGCGGTCGTCCACATGCTCGCCGAGCGCTTCAAGTGCACCCAGCAGGTGGGCGTCCTCAAGGCGCGGCACAACCTGCCGCCCGCCGACCCGGCCCGCGAGGCCCGCCAGATCGCCCGGCTGCGGGAACTGGCCGAGAGCGCGAAACTGGACCCGGCGTTCGCGGAGAAGCTGCTGAACTTCATCATCGCGGAGGTCATCCGCCACCACGAGACGATCGCCGACGAAGCACGCTGACACAGCACGCCGACGAGGCAGGCCGAACGAAGCCCGCCGACGAGGCACGCCGCACGAAGCAACCCGACGAAGCAGGCTGAGGAACGGGGAAACCGGCATGAGGCGCGTCACCGTATTCACCCTCGGGGGCACCATCTCCGCGCGGGGCGGTGACCAGGCCCGGATGAGCGGCGCCGAGGTGCTCGCCGAGCTCGGCGTGGCCCCCGCCGGCGTGGACGTGACCCTGACCGACTTCCGGCGGGTGCCCAGCTCCTCCCTCGGCTTCGAGGACCTCACCGCCCTCGCCGACGAGGTCGGCAAGGCCGTCGCCGCCGGCTCAGGCGTGGTCGTCGTCCAGGGCACCGACACCCTGGAGGAGACCGCCTTCCTCCTCGACCTGCTCTGCACCACCGAGGAGCCCGTCGTCGTCACCGGCGCCATGCGCCGCCCCGACCTGCCCGGCGCCGACGGCCCCGCCAACCTGGCCGCCGCCCTCGCCGTCGCCGCCGACCCCGGCTGCCGCGACCTCGGCGTGCTCGTCGTCCTCGCCGACGAGATCCACGCCGCCCGCTTCGCCCACAAGGCCCACACCATCTCGGTCGCCACCTTCCGCTCGGCCGGCGCGGGCCCGCTCGGCGCCGTCGTGGAGGGCGAGCCGCGGATCTGGCTGCGGCCCGCCGTACCCAGCCGGATCTGCCCGCTCCGCATCGACCCGGACCTCCGGGTCGCCCTGCTCACCCTCTCCCTCGGCGACCGGGGCGAGCTCCTGGAGGCGGTCGCCGACCGGTTCGACGGCCTCGTGGTCGCCGCCTTCGGCGCCGGCCACGTCCCCGCCCGGCTCGTCGAACCGCTCGCCGAGCTCACCACCCGCATGCCCGTCGTCCTCGCCTCCCGCACCGGCACCGGCGCCACCCTCTCGCACACCTACCGCAGCCCCGGCTCCGAGTACGACCTGCTGCACCGCGGCCTCATCCCCGCCGGTCCGCTCGCCCCCGCCAAGGCCCGGCTGCTCCTGCACGCCCTGCTCTCCAGCGGCGCCAAGGGGCCCGCCGGCTACGACCGGCCGCGGATCACCGCCGCCTTCGCGCACCTGGACGGCGCCGGACTCGCCTGAGACCGTGCCGCGCGGCCGGACGGAAACCGGGCCTGAGCTGTCGGTGAACTCCCCTCCCCCTGGGAGGTGACCATCAGGCAGCATGGGCCCCATGTCCGTACTGACGCGCGACGAAGCGCAGACCCGTGCCCAGCTCCTCGACGTCCACCACTACGCCGTGGACCTCGACCTCACCACCGGCGACGAGACCTTCGAGTCCACCAGCCTCATCCGGTTCACCGCCCGCGCCGCCGGGGACACCTTCGTCGAACTCAAGCCGGAAACCCTGCACTCCGCCGTCCTCGACGGCGAGCCGCTCGACACCGCCCGCCTGGACGGCAACCGGCTCCCGCTCACCCTCACCGAGGGCGAGCACACCCTGCGGATCGCCACCACCATGCGCTACTCGCGCACCGGCGAGGGCATGCACCGCTTCACCGACCCCACGGACGGCGAGGCGTACGTCTACACCCAGCTGTTCATGGAGGACGTCCAGCGCGTCTTCGCCGCCTTCGACCAGCCCGACCTCAAGGCCGTCTTCGACGTCTCCGTCACCGCCCCCGAGGGCTGGACCGTCCTCGCCAACGGCATCACCGAGCAGCGGGCCGACGGGACCTGGCAGGCCGCCACCACCCCGCTGCTCTCCACCTACTTCGTCTGCGTCGCCGCCGGCCCCTGGCACTCCGTGCGCACCGAGCACGCCGGACTGCCCTTCGCCATCCACTGCCGCCGCTCCCTCGCGCCGCACCTCGACGCCGACGCCGACGAGATCCTCGACGTCACCAAGGCGTGCTTCGACCGCTTCCACGAGAAGTTCGACGAGCCCTACCCCTTCGACTCGTACGACCAGGCGTTCGTGCCCGAGTTCAACGCCGGCGCCATGGAGAACCCCGGACTCGTCACCTTCCGCGACGAGTTCGTCTTCCGCTCCGCCGTCACCGACACCGAGCGGATGACCCGCGCCATGGTCATCGCCCACGAGATGGCGCACATGTGGTTCGGTGACCTCGTCACCCTGCGCTGGTGGGACGACATCTGGCTGAACGAGTCCTTCGCCGAGTACATGGGCTACCAGACCGTCAACGAGGCCTGCGCCGACCGCTTCGCCGACACCTGGATCGACTTCGGCGTCACCCGCAAGTCCTGGGGCTACGAGGCCGACCAGCGGCCCTCCACCCACCCCGTCGCCCCGGACCCGGACGCCGTCCCCGACACCGCCTCCGCACTGCTCAACTTCGACGGCATCTCCTACGCCAAGGGCGCCTCCGCGCTGCGGCAGCTCGTCGCCTGGCTCGGCGAGAAGGACTTCCTCGCCGGCATCAACATCCACTTCAAGCGCCACAGGTTCGGCAACGCCACCCTCGCCGACTTCATCGACAACCTCGCCGCCGCCACCGACCGCGACGTGCACGGCTGGGCCGACCAGTGGCTGCGCACCACCGGCGTCGACGTCCTCACCCCGCGCCTGGAGGGCGAGGGACAGCAGTGGCGGCTCACCGTCGACCGCGAGGGCAGCCGGCCGCACCGCGTGTCGGTCGGCGTCTACGACCGCGACGCCGCCGGCGACCTCGTCCTCCGCGAGCGCACCTGGGCCGACGTGCCGCAGACCGCCCCGCTCGACCTGACCGGCCCCCGACCCGCGCTCGTGGTCCTCAACGAGGACGACCTCACCTACGCCAAGATGCGCTTCGACGAGGTGTCCGAGGAGACCGCGCTGCGCTCCCTCTCCCGGATCCCCGGCGCCCTCACCCGCGCGGTCGTCTGGAACGCGCTGCGCGACATGGTCCGCGACGGGCAGCTCGCACCGCTCGACTACCTGGAGACCGCCGCCGCCCACCTGCCCGAGGAGACCGAACTCGCCGTCGTCCAGGGCGTGCTCGGCTTCGCCCGTACGCAGATCGCCGACCGTTACGTCGCCGAGGCCGACCGTCCCGCCGCCCTCGCCACCCTCTGCGGCATCGCCCGCGACCTGCTGCGCCGCACCGAGGACGGCGAGGCCCCCGGCCTGCGCCTCACCGCCGTCCGCACGTACATCGACAGCGCCACCACCCCGGACAAGATCGCCTCCTGGCTGGAGGAGGGCACCGTCCACGGCGGCCCCGAGCTCGACCCCGAGCTGCGCTGGCGCATCCTCGCCCGGCTCGCCGTCCTCGGTGCCACCGACGAGGCCGCCATCGCCGCCGAGCTGGAGCGCGACCCCAGCGCCACCGGCCAGGAGGGCGCGGCCCGCTGCCGTGCCGCACTGCCGACGCCGGAGGCGAAGGAGGCCGCCTGGGCCGCCATGTTCGACACCGACGACCTGTCGAACTACCTGTTCACGGCCACCGCCTCGGGCTTCTGGAAGCCCGAGCAGGCCGAGCTCACCCGGGACTACGTGGCCCGGTACTACCCGGCGGCCGTCGCCATGGCCGGCCGCCGCGGCCCCGCCATGGCCGAGGCCGCCGGCCGCTCGGCCTTCCCGCACTACGCCGTCGACGCCGACTCCCTCGCCCTCGGCGAGCGGCACCTCGCCGAGGACGACATGATCCCGGCGCTGCGCCGCAAGCTCGTCGACCAGCTCGACGACCTGCGCAGGGCGCTGCGGGTCCGCGGCTGATTCCCGTCCGGGCCGGCCGGACCGGCCCGGCTAGACCGGCCCGGCCGCCCAGTCCCAGCCGGTGAGCGTGGCGTGCAGCAGGCGCGCCGCGCTCGTCGGCCGGGTGGTGGCGCCGCGGAGCAGGGTGAGCGTGCGCAGACAGTCCGGGCTGTCGACGCGCAGCCAGGCGACCGGGGCGCGGGCGGCGCTGCGGCGGGCCATGTCCGGGATGAGGGCGATGCCGAGCCCGGCGGCCACCAGGATCGCGGTGGCGCTCGGCTCGTCGCCCTCGCACACGATCCGCGGGGCGGGCAGGCCGTGCCCCGAGAACAGCCGGTCCAGGAGACGGCGCTGCCAGTGGCCCGCGCGGGTGGTGACGAAGGGCTCGTCGGCGAGATCGGCGACGGCGACCGGGCCGCGCTCCGCGAGCGGCGCGAGGTGATGGTCGAGCGGGGTGATCACCCACACCGGCTCGTCGAGCAGCCGCACCGCCTCCAGCCCCTCCGTGGGCACCGGCTGCGAGGCCACGCACAGGTCCACCTCCTGCGCGCGCAGCCGGCGGGCCATGTCCTCGGCCTCCAGCTGGTGCAGCTCGACCTCGACGGACGGATGGGCCCGCTTGAAGGCCGCCAGCGGACCCGTCAGGGTCAGGAACGTCTCCGACGCGAGCCGTACGGTGCCGAAGCCCTCGCCCGCCCGCTCGGCGAGCGCCCGCCGCCCCGCGTCGAGCTCGCCGAGAGCGCGCTCGACATGACCGAGGAAGAGCCGCCCGGCGTCGTTCAGCCGCAGCCGCCCGGCCCGGTCGAACAGCGGCGTGCCGAGCTCGTGCTCCAGACGCGCGATCGTACGGCTCAACGAGGGCTGCGCGACCCGGAGTTCCTCGGCGGCGCGGCTCAGGTGCTCCAGGCGCGCGACGACGGCGAACTGGCGGAGTGCGTGGAGATCCATCATCCCCCCGGGGCATATCGCCGCAGCAATATTGATCTTGGACAGGATATCGCCCGGCTCATAGCGTCGAGGAGTCCGGAGGGATGCGCACAAGAGGGAGCGACTCAGGGTCCGGGGTGTCCCCGCCCATAGGGCGGGAGCGGACGTCAACTCTTCCACCGCCACGACCCGGAACACGAGGACATGGGCATGATGGCGAACCCGGAGGTGACCTGACCCCACTCCGGGAGGCAACTCGCCCGTCCCTCGTTCGGGTAACACCGCCCCACTCCCCGGACACACGGCCCGTGGCCACGGCACCCTGTCGTCCATGCGTGCCGAACCCCTCGCCGGAGGCGCCCCCGGGCCCGACGCCCTCCGTCCCCTCCTGCTCACCGTCCTCGACGCCCTCCGCGACGGAGCCGAGGCCCGCAGCGGACCGCTTCCCGCAGGGGGGCCCGACACGGTAGCCCACCAGATGCGGGAGACCCTCGGCGCCGTGCTCCCCGACACCGGCACCGGCGCCGAAGAAGCCCTCCGCACCCTCGTCCACGCCCTGGCCGCCGGCGCCGCCGACCCCGCGCACCCCCTGTGCGCCGCGCACCTGCACACCCCGCCGCTCGCCCTCTCCGCCGCCGCCGACCTCGCCGCCTCCGCGCTCAACCCCTCCATGGACTCGTGGGACCAGGCCCCCGCGGCCTCCGCCCTCGAAGCGCTCGTGACGGCGACACTCGCCACCGAGGCCTACCCGGACGCGCCCGCGCCCGACGCGCTCGTCACCACCGGCGGCACCGAGTCCAACCAGCTCGCCCTGCTCCTCGCGCGCGAGCGCCACGCCCACCACGGCACCGTGCAGACCCTCGTCGGCGCCAACGCCCACCACTCCTTCCACCGCGCCGCCTGGCTGCTCGGCCTCCCCGAACCCGTCGTCGTCCCCGCCCCGGGCGGCGTCATGGACCCGGTCGCCCTCGACGAGGCACTCACCGACCTCCCCGGCCCCCTCCTCGTCGCCGCGACCGCCGGCACCACCGACGCCGGACTGATCGACCCGCTCCCGGAGATCGCCGACCTCTGCGCCGCGCACGGCAACGCGGACCTCCACGTCGACGCGGCCTACGGCGGCCCCCTCCTCTTCAGCGACACCCACCGCCGCCTCCTCGCCGGCCTCGACCGGGCCCGCACCGTCACGATCGACCTGCACAAACTGGGCTGGCAGCCGGCCGCCGCAGGACTGCTCGCCGTACGCGACGGCGCCGACCTCGCCGTACTCACCCACACCGCCGACTACCTCAACGCGGACGACGACACCGACGCCGGCCTCCCCGACCTCCTCGGCCGCTCGCTGCGCACCACCCGCCGCCCCGACGTCCTGAAGACCGCCGTCACCCTGCGCGCCCTCGGCCGCGAAGGGCTCGGCGGACTCGTCGACGCCTGCATGGACCTCGCCGCACACCTCGCCGACCTGGTCGAGAAGGCCCCGGGCCTGGAGCTCTACGCCCGCCCCACCCTCACGACCGTCCTCTTCCGCCCGTACGACGCACCCGACACCGCCGTCGCCGGAATCCGCCGCACCCTGCTCACCCAGGGCCGCGCCGTCCTCGGCCGGGCCGCCGCCGACGGACGACTGTGGCTGAAGGCCACCCTGCTCAACCCCCACGCCACCCCCGACGACCTGGCAGAGATCATCACCCTCGTGGAAGGCAGCACCGACCGATGACGGGCAGCACCGGCAGCACCGGCCCCACCGAAGGCCACACCACCGTCCCCCAGCGCGACCTCGACCGCCCGTACGACCTGGTGGGCGTCGGCATCGGCCCGTTCAACCTCTCCCTCGCCGCCCTCGCCGACGGCATCCCCGGCGGCCTCGCCACCGCCTTCTACGAGCAGCGCCCCGCCTTCCACTGGCACCCCGGCCTCCTCATCGAGGGCGCCACCCTCCAAGTCCCCTTCCTCGCCGACCTGGTGACCCTCGCCGACCCCGCCAGCCCCTGGAGCTTCCTCAACTACCTCCGCTCCCGAGACCGGCTCTTCCCCTTCTACTTCGCCGAGAAGTTCCACATCCAGCGTGCCGAGTACGACGCCTACTGCCGCTGGGTCAGCGAACTCGTCCCCGGCCTCCACTTCGGCCACCAGGTCGACTCGGTCCGCTGGAACCCCGAACGGCGCCTGTTCGAAGTCGACTTCACCCAGCTCGACGCCGACGGCGAGGCCGCCGCCCTCGGCCGCTCGTACACCCGTAACGTCGTCCTCGGCGTCGGCACCGAACCCTACGTCCCCGAGCCGCTCCGCCCGCTCGCCGACGTCCCCGGCGTGCCGGTGATCCACTCCGCGGACTACCTCACGCACCGCGAGACGCTGCTCGCCGCCGAACACGTCACCGTCATCGGCTCCGGGCAGTCCGGCGCCGAGGTCTTCCTCGACCTGCTGCGCGCCCGCCCCGCCGGCAAGGAGCGGATCCACTGGCTGGCCCGCACCGAGGCGTTCGCCCCCATGGAGTACTCCAAACTCGGCCTGGAGCACTTCACCCCCGACTACACCCGCTACTTCCACGCCCTGCCCGAACACGTCCGCGGCGAACTCATGCCCCGCCAGTGGCAGCTGCACAAGGGCATCGACGCCGAGACGATGGCCGCCATCCACGACGAGCTCTACCGCCGCAGCCTGCACGGCGGCTGGCCCGACGCCGTCCTCACCCCCGGCGTGCGGGTCCGCACCGCGGGCCGGGTCGCCACCACACAGATCGAGCTGCACCTGGAGCACGTCCAGCAGTCCACCCGCTCCCGCCTGACCACCGACGCCGTCGTCCTCGCCACCGGCTACCGCGAGCGCCCGGTCGACCGGATGCTGGCCGGCCTCGACCCGTACATGCGCCACGACGCCGCCGGCCGGCCCCGCATCGACGCCCACTACAGACTGGTCCTCGACGACTCCGTCACCGGCGCCGTCCACGTCCAGAACGCCGAGCGCCACACCCACGGCGTCGGCGCCCCCGACCTGGGCCTCGCCGCCTGGCGCAGCGCGGTCATCCTCAACGCGGTCACCGGCAAGGAGCCCTACCCGCTGCCGCGCCGCACCGCCTTCACCAGCTTCGGCCTGAACGAGCACAACGCGCGAGAGGCGCCGAGCATCCCGGCCCAGGACCGGAAGCTGACGCCTCTCACACAGATCGTCTGAGGTCTAGAACACCGGCACGCCGTCCCGGGTCAGCTTCCAGTCCACCGACGCGAAGGCGGACGGGTCGATCGTCCCCTTCGCCTTCACCCAGCCGATGATCGTGTTGCGGATCTCGTCCGAGTTGGCCCACAGCTTCGGAGCGGAGGCGACGTGCGGGAACGCGCCGCCGCCGTTCGCCCGGTAGTTGTTGACGGCGAGCACGAACTGCGCCGCCGGGTCGAGCGGCTTGCCCTGGAAGGACAGGTTCGCGATCCGCGAGCCGGCCGGCTTCGCGATGTCGATCTCGTACGTCAGACCCGACACCGCGTCGTAGTTGTAGTCCGGGGTGTTGTCCGCGTTGGTCAGCTTCGCGGTGTCGACGGGCGCGCCCGCCGGAGTCTGGACGTAGTACCTCGCCGAGTACTCCAGGTAGTCCCTCAGCTGGGCGCCCGTCATCAGACGGGCCTCCAGGGTGTTCTCGAAGACGTAGAGCCCGGCGGCGTCCTTGATGGAGATCTCGCCGGCCGGAATGCGGGCGGTCCGCGAGAAGCACGACGCCTGCGAGACCACCGGCAGGTTCGCGTACTGGCCGCCCGCGAGGGCCGCCTTCACCGTCTCGGCCTGGACGACGTTGATCAGGTCGATGATCGGCTCGTCCTTCCACGGCGCGTCGGCCGTGGTCATGGCGGCGGTCGAGGTGCCGATGACCTGGTTGACGTACGCGACGACCTTCTTGTGCTCGTCGGCGAGCAGCCCGGTGATCTCCGGGTCCTCGGCCACCGTGTTGGAGTTGAGGACCTGGGCGCCGACCCGCTCGACGACCCAGCGGCCCTTCTCCCACACCAGGTCGAAGGAGAAGAGGGTGAGCCGCTGACCCCACTTGAGCGGCTCGGACAGCACGACGTCCTTGCCGGTCTCCTTGTTCGTGACCTTGTACTCGGGGATCTCGGTGTGCGCGTGACCCACCAGGATCGCGTCGATGCCGGGCACCTGCTCGGCGACGAGCGCGGCCGCGTTCTCGATGTACGGCAGCTGGTCACCGTACGAGGAGGTGCCGCTGGAACCGGAGTGGGCGGAGACGATCACCACGTCGGCACCCATCGAACGCAGCTTCGGCACCCACTTCGCCGCCTGCTCCTCCAGGCCGGGGAAGACCATCTTGCCGGTGACGTTGGCCTTGTCCCAGATCGCGATGCCGGGGTTGGTCAGACCGAGCACGGCGACCGTGACGTCCCGGCCGTGCGGCGTGCGCAGGCAGTGCAGGCTGTACGGCGGGAAGGCCGGCCGCAGCGTCTTCGCGTCGAGCGCGTTGGCGCCGAGCAGCGGGAAGTCGAGCTGCTCCTGGAACTTGCGGAGCACCGGGATGCCGTAGTTGAACTCGTGGTTGCCGAGCGCCGCGGCGTCGTAGCCGATGGCGTTCATGGCCTGGGCCATCGGGTGGACCGGGCCGCCGGCCTGGGTGATCGGGTCGACCTTGGCGTAGTAGTAGGACAGCTGGGTGCCCTGGATGGTGTCGCCGGCGTCGATGAGGAGCGTGTTCTCCTCGCCCTTCTCCGCGCGGACCTGGTTGACCAAGGTGGAGATCTTGGCGAGGCCGACGTCGTTGTGCGCCTTGTCGTCGAACTCCTTGTCGGTGAAGTAGTCCCAGTTGAACACGTTTCCGTGCAGGTCGGTGGTGCCCATCACGGTGAACGAGTACCGCTTCCGCGGGCGCGGACGGTCGAGGGCCGCGGTGCCCTCCTGGGCCTCGGCGGGGGCGGCGACCCCGGCGGTGAGAGCGACTCCGGCTCCGACGGCGGCGGAGGTCTCCAGAAAGGCCCGGCGGTTCAGCGGCATGTGTTTCTCCCCTTGGTTCGGCGCCTGCCATGGCGCACAACGCGCGTAGATTCTGGCTCAGACGGCACTGTCGCAACAGCCCTTTCGGGTTACGGAGTGGGAAAGTGTTCGGTATGACACAGCCGCACCCCACCCCCGAGGCGCCCCAGGTGACCGTCCGCGGCGAGGGCCGCCTGGAGGTCGACCCCGAGCTCGCCCGGATCGGCGTGGCGGTACGGGCCCGGGGCACCGACCGGACCGCGGTGCTCGCCGCCCTGACGAGCCGTAACGCCGACGCGATCGCCCTGATCAAGTCGTACGGGGACGCCGTCGCCAACCTGGAGACGGGCGCCCTCTCCGTCACCCCCGAACCGGCCCGGCACGGCCGCGGCGAACGCGTCCGCGGCTACCAGGGCTGGGTGCACCTCTCGGCCGAGCTCACCGACTTCACCGCACTCGGCGAGCTCACCACCCGCCTCGCCGACCTCGAGTGGACCCGCGTCGACGGCCCCTGGTGGGCGCTGCACCCGGACTCCCCGGCACACGCCGAGGCACGCCGGCAGGCGGTGAAGGAGGCGGTGCGCCGGGCCCGGGAGTACGCCGAGGCGCTCGGCTCCTCGCTCGTCGCCCTGCTCGAACTCTCCGACACGGGCCTCGCGCCCGGCATGCCGGCGCCGGTCGGCGGAATGCGGATGGCATTCGCGGCCGAGGCGGTGGAATCACCCGCTCCACTGGACCTCGAACCGCAGCGACAGACGGTCACGGCGGAGGTCGCGGCGCGCTTCGTGATGTCCCCACCCGCGCTCTGACCGAAGTCCGAGACGAACTGCTTTTCGGCCCGTAACCCGCTCATCGGAGCAATAGCCCGCACACATTCAAGTCTTGTCAACAACCTTTCACGGAAAGGTTGTTGAGTCGTCATGCCGGGCCCCTTCGCTACCCGCCGGTAAGCCCTAGTCTCGCCTTATGCGCCGAGCGAAAATCGTTTGTACCCTTGGGCCCGCCACCGAAACATACGACCAGATCAAGGCGTTGATCGAGGCCGGAATGGACGTGGCCCGCCTCAACCTCAGCCACGGCGGCTACGCCGACCACGAGGAGCGCTACCGGCACGTCCGCAAAGCCGCCGAGGAAACCGGCCGGAGCGTCGGCGTCCTCGCCGACCTTCAAGGCCCGAAGATCCGCCTCGGCCGCTTCCGCGAAGGCCCCGTACTCCTTGAACGCGGCGACGAGTTCACCATCACCGTCGAGCCCATGCAAGGCGACCAGCACTGCTGCGGCACCACCTACACCGGACTCGCCGCCGACGTCACCACCGGCGAACGCATCCTCGTCGACGACGGCCGCGTCACCCTCGAAGTCACCGGCGTCGAAGGCCCCCGCGTCCACACCCTCGTCATCGAAGGCGGCCTCGTCTCCGACAACAAGGGCCTCAACCTGCCCGGCGTCGCCGTCTCCGTCCCCGCCCTCTCCGAAAAGGACGTCGAAGACCTCCGCTGGGCCCTGCGCACCGGCGCCGACGTCATCGCCCTCTCCTTCGTCCGCAGCGCCCGGGACGTCGAGGACGTCCACCGGATCATGGACGAGGAAGGCCGCCGCATCCCGGTCATCGCCAAGATCGAGAAGCCGCAGGCCGTCGAGAACATCGACGAGATCGTCGCCGCCTTCGACGGCATCATGGTCGCCCGCGGCGACCTCGGCGTCGAGATGCCCCTCGAACAGGTGCCGATCGTCCAGAAGCGGGCCGTCAAACTCGCCAAGCGGAACGCCAAGCCGGTCATCGTCGCCACCCAGATGCTCGACTCGATGATCGACAACTCCCGCCCCACCCGCGCCGAAGCCAGCGACGTCGCCAACGCCGTCATCGACGGCACCGACGCCGTGATGCTCTCCGGCGAGACCAGCGTCGGCAAGTACCCCATCGAGACCGTGCGCACCATGAGCCGCATCGTCGAAGCGGCCGAGGAGGACATCCTCGCCAAGGGCCTGCCCCCACTGACCGACCGCAACAAGCCCCGCACCCAGGGCGGCGCCGTGGCCCGGGCCGCCGCCGAGATCGGCGACTTCCTCGGCGCCAAGTTCCTCGTCGCCTTCACCCAGTCCGGCGACACGGTCAAGCGCCTCTCCCGCTACCGCTCCCCGATCCCCCTGCTCGCCTTCACCCCCGACCCGGCCACCCGCTCCCAGCTCAACCTCACCTGGGGCGTCGAGACCTTCCTCGGTCCGCACGTCGACTCGACCGACGCGATGGTCGCCCAGGTGGACGAGGAACTGCTGCGACTCGGCCGCTGCCGGAAGGGCGACATCGTGGTAATCACGGCGGGCTCCCCGCCCGGCGTGCCGGGCTCGACGAACCTGGTGCGGGTCCACCACATCGGGGACCCGGTGACGAGCTGACGGCGGTCAGTACTTGGGGCCGACGTGGGCGTCCATGAGGGCGACGGAGGCTTTGCGGGCGACGGACACGGTGTAAGCGTTGGAACGCTTCCATTCGATGCCGACTGTGTTCAGCGCTTTCGTGAAAAGTCGCCGGATGTCGTCGGACTTGTTGGTGAAGAAGTACCGGGGGTATTCGTAGCGCTTGCGCTCACCGCCGATGATCCGGGTTGTCCAGTTAGTGATCCGGCAGCCGTCGGAGTGGATGAGCCCCCGGATGAAGTCCCATGGGTGCGCGTCGACGATCTCCTGCTGCCAGGCGTCGAGGAAGATGCGCCGCTCATGCTTCTTGCCGGGCCCGTGCTGTGGGAAGAGGCATTTCCAGTGCCGACCGTAGCTGGTGACGGCGACGCACCCCTGCTTCTTGAGAATGCAGACGCTTCCTTCAGGCCGTACGGTCAGCATCGCCTCGCGGCATGCATCGATCAGCCCAGGCCAGGCATCGGCGCAGGCGATCCGGAGATGGTGGCCGCCTCGGGGATGGTCACTGATGCAGCCATCGCCGAGGTAGAGGCCGAGCAGGTAGGCGTAGGTGGCCATGTTCTCCGGCACCCCCGGCTCCGGACGGCATCGCGGGCAGGGTCGGGACTGCCCGTTGATGCGGGGAAGCGGCTCGAGTCGTGTTCGCCATCCCCGTAACGCAGCTCGAGAGATACCAGTCTGCTTGCTCACCGAGTTGAGGCTGTGCCCTTGGGCGACGAGAGCCAGCGCCCGCTGGCGCGTTCCAATGTCGTACACGCGGTCGAGAATGACTGGTTCGGCTCGGCGACGGGGTGTGGGTCGGCGGAGTTCACGCGTGTGAGTGACGGCCGTGCAATGTCGCCCGACCTTGGAATCGAAGGAAAAGTGCCCCGGGTCGGACTCGAACCGACACTGTGTGGGTTTTGAATCCACTGCCTGCTGCCAATTGGGCTACCGGGGCCCACGGAATCGAAGGTTTCCCCTCACCCTGCGCGCGTCCACCTTACCGCAGCTAGGTAGGCTCATGGGGAGCAGTAGCTGCCCCGCAACGAGGAGCCATCCGTGACCGCCCCCGAGTCGCCCCAGCCCGCCGCCGACGTAGACGCCGCGTCCCACGTCCCGCCGCTGACGACCCGTGTCGTCATCGCCGAGGACGAGGCCCTCATCCGCCTCGATCTCAAGGAGATGCTGGAGGAGGAGGGCTACACGGTCGTCGGCGAGGCCGGTGACGGGCAGCGGGCCGTGGAGCTGGCCCGGGAGCACCGGCCCGACCTCGTCATCCTCGACGTGAAGATGCCGGTCCTCGACGGCATCTCGGCGGCCGAGCAGATCGCCGCCGAGTCCATCGCCCCGGTCCTCATGCTGACCGCCTTCTCCCAGCGCGAGCTCGTCGAGCGTGCCCGTGACGCCGGCGCCATGGCGTACCTGGTCAAGCCGTTCAGCAAGAGCGACGTGGTGCCGGCCATCGAGATGGCCGTGTCGCGCTTCGCCGAGCTGCGGGCCCTGGAGAAGGAGGTCGCCGACCTCAGCCAGCGCCTGGAGACCCGCAAGCTGGTCGACCGCGCGAAGTCGATCCTGCAGACGCAGTACGGGCTGACCGAGCCGGCCGCGTTCCGCTGGATCCAGAAGACGTCGATGGACCGGCGCCTGTCGATGCAGCAGGTCGCGGAGGCGGTCATCGAGGACGCCGAGGAGAAGAAGGCCGCGAAGGCCAAGGAGCAGTAGGCCGTCAGGTCGCTTCCGTACGTACGAGAAGGCCCGCCCCACGTCGTCGTGGGGCGGGCCTTCGTTCGTGGCGGACGCGCCTACTCCTCGCCGAGGTACGTCTTGCGCACGTCGTCGTTCACGAGCAGGTCCTGGCCGGTGCCGTCCAGCTTGATCTTGCCGACCTCGAGCACGTAGCCGTGGTCCGCGAGGGACAGGGCGGCCTGCGCGTTCTGCTCGATGAGCAGGATCGTCATGCCCTCGGACTTCAGCGTGGCGATCGTCTCCATGATCTTCTGCATCATGATCGGGGAGAGGCCCATCGACGGCTCGTCGAGCATCAGCAGCTTGGGCTGGGACATCAGCGCCCGGCCCATCGCCAGCATCTGCTGCTCACCGCCGGACAGGGTGCCCGCCGCCTGCTTGCGACGCTCGCCCAGGATCGGGAAGAGGTCGTAGGCGCGCTGTACGTCCCGCTCGATGCCGTCCTTGTCGCTGCGCAGGAAGGCGCCCAGCTGGAGGTTCTCGGCGATGGTGAGCCGGGGGAAGATGTGCCGGCCCTCGGGGGAGTGGGCGAGGCCCCGGGCGACCACCTTGTGGGCGGGGACGTCGTTGATGACCTCGCCGTCGAAGGTGATCTTGCCCGCGGTGGGCTTGATGAGTCCGGACAGGGTCCGCAGGGTGGTGGTCTTGCCGGCGCCGTTGGTGCCGATCAGGGCGACGACCTGGCCGGCCTCGACCGAGAAGGAGATGCCCTTGACGGCCTCGATCTTGCCGTAGGCGACCCTGAGGTCCTCGACTTCGAGGAGTGCGGTCACTTGGAGTCTCCTTCGGGGGTGGTGCTGTCCGCGGTGTCGGCGTCGGCGGCCGGGGCCGCGTCGGCGTCGTCCGCGTCGTCCGCGGGGGTGTCGTCCGCTTCGTCCGCCGGGGCGTCGTCGGACGCGTCGGCCTCGGTGGCGGCTTCGGCCTCCTCGGCGTCCGCGGTCTCGGCCTCCTCGGCCCCGGTGACGGCTTCGGCCTCCTCGGCCTCCGCCTCCTCGGCCTCCGCGTGCTCCGCGGCCGCGTGGGCCTCCGCCGCCTCGACCTCGGCGACCTCGGCCGCGCCGGGCGCGTCCTCGTACGGCGTGCCCAGGTAGGCGGCCACGACGCGCTCGTCGCCCTGGACGACCTCGGCGGTGCCCTCGACGAGCTTCTCGCCCTGGACGAGGACGGCCACCCGGTCGCACAGCTTGAAGATGAACTTCATGTCGTGCTCGATGACCAGGACGGCGATGCCGAGGTCGCGGATCGCGAAGACGAGCTCCTCGGTGGTGCGGGTCTCGGCCTGGTTCATGCCGGCGGTCGGCTCGTCGAGCAGCAGCAGGCCGGGGTCGCTGGCGAGCGCGCGGGCGATCTCCAGTTTGCGCTGCTCGCCGTACGGCAGGTTGCGTGCCAGGTGCTCCGCCTTGTTGGCGAGGCCGACGAACTCCAGGAGTTCCATGGCCCGTTCGCGGGAGGCGGCCTCCGCGCGCTTGAAGCCGGGGCCGCGCAGGAGCGCGGACCACAGGCCTTCCTTGGTCCGGGTGTGGCGTCCGACGAGGACGTTCTCCAGGACGGTCATGTTGGAGAAGAGGCGGATGTTCTGGAAGGTGCGGGCGATGCCGGCCTGGGTGACCAGGTGCGGCTTGGGCGGGAGCACCGTGCCCTTGTAGGTGACCTGGCCCTCGGTGGGTACGTACAGGCCGGTCAGGCAGTTGAAGAAGGTCGTCTTGCCGGCGCCGTTGGGGCCGATCAGACCGACGATCTCGCCTTCGCGGACGGTCAGGTCCACTCCGCGTACGGCGGTGAGGCCGCCGAAGCGCATGGTGACACCGCTGGCGTTGAGGACGGTGGCCGCCGTGGCGGTCTCGGTGCCGCCGGTCTCGGTGGTGGTGGTCGTCGTCATGCCGTTCACGCCCCTGCCTTCGCCGTACCGGCGGCCGCTGCGTCCGCTTCGGCGGAGTGCCGCTGCTCCGGTACGTCGGGCTGTTCGTCGTTCTCGTGGAATTCCAGCCGCGCCCGCTTGTTGGCGATGAGGCCCTCGGGGCGGAAGCGCATCAGCAGGATCAGTGCGATGCCGAAGCCGAGCAGCTGGTAGTCCTGGAGGAACGACAGCTTGGCCGGGATGAGGAAGAGGAGTGCGGAGCCGACGATGGGACCGGTGATCGTGCCCATGCCGCCGAGGATGACGGCCGCGAGCAGGAACGCGGAGTTCGGCGGGACGGGGCCGGCGAACACGTAGTTCTCGGGGACCACGGTGGTGTTGACGTGTGCCTGTACCGTGCCGGCGAGGCCGGCCAGGGACGCGCCGAGGGCGAAGGCGACGAGCTTCACCCGGAAGCCGTTGATGCCCATGGCGGTGGCGGCGGTCTCGTCCTCGCGGATGGCGACCCAGGCGCGGCCGATGCGGCTGTTGCCGGCACGGGAGAAGACGATCACGACCAGCGCCATGATGAGGATCATGAGCAGGTAGTAGTTGGCGTAGGCGCCGAGTTCGATGCCGAACACGGTGTGGGATTCGCCGAAGTTGTATCCGAAGAACTCCAGCTGCGGGATGTTCGGGATGCCGTTCGGGCCGTTGGTGATCTGCGGGCCCGAGGTGCCGTCGAGGTTGCCCATGGCGATGCGGAAGATCTCACCGAAGCCGAGGGTCACGATGGCGAGGTAGTCGCCGCGCAGTCGCAGGGTGGGGGCGCCGATGACGACGCCGAAGACCAGCGAGGCGGCCATGCCGGTGAGGGCGGAGGCCCAGAAGGGGAACTGGACGCCGAAGGCGGAGGAGGTGGCTCCGGAGACCAGGGCCGCGGTGTAGGCGCCGACGCCGAGGAAGGCGACGTAACCGAGGTCGAGCAGGCCCGCGAGGCCGACGACGATGTTCAGGCCGAGGGCGACGGTCGCGAAGATCAGGATGTTGACCGCGATCAGCGTGTAGGTGTCGCCGCTCTGCTGGAGGAACGGGAAGGCGATCGCCATGACGAGGCTGGCGGTGATCGTGACCTGGCGGTTGCGCGCGGTGATCTGCGAGAGGCGGGTGGTGAGCCCGGACTTGACGAGCGCCGTGGCGGAGAAGCCGACGAGGATCAGGTACGCGACGAAGAGCTGCGGCTCGTTGTCGTCGGTGTCGATGCCGAAGGTGACGACGAGGAGGCCGATGGTGAAGACGCCGACGATGATCAGGATCTCGGCCCAGGACGGCAGCTGCTTGGCGGGGGCCGCCTTGTGGGTGTCGTCGGCGAGCTTGAAGGCGGCGATCGCCGGGACGGCGGCGGCCACGACGGCGACGACGGCACCGGGCTCCAGGTCCACCAGGTGGCCCAGCTCCACGATGATCGCGATCGCGGTGAAGAGGGTGGTGGCGAAGGTGCCGAGGGCGAGGATCCACAGCGGCTTGCGGGTGCCCGTGGGGGTCAGCCAGCCGAGGCCCTTGATGCCCAGTGCGGAGAGCGCGTGCAGGCCGGTGAGGACGGCTCCGACGAGCGTGAGCAGCTGGAGTGGGGCGGGGTTGCCGTAGATCGTGAGGTCGCCGGGGAACTCGGCGGTCCAGGTCCAGGCGAGGAAGGCGGAGGCGACGGTCGCGACGGAGCCGGCGACGATCGTCCAGAGCAGGCCGGTGGCCTTGGCCGGGGCTTCGGCCACGGGTGCGGTGATGTTCTCGGTCGTCATGTTGCTCACGCCCTGTCCGCGACACGCTCGCCGAGCAGACCCTGGGGCCGCACGAGGAGGACGACGATGAGGAGGACGAAGGCCCACACGTTGGACCAGGCGCCGCCGCCGAGCTGGTGCATGCCGGGTATGTCCTCGATGTAGGCGATCGAGAGGGATTCGGCTATGCCGAGGACCACGCCGCCGACCATGGCGCCGTAGATGTTGCCGATGCCGCCGAGGACGGCCGCGGTGAAGGCCTTGAGGCCGAGGATGAAGCCCATCTCGAAGTTGATCTGGCCCTTGTCGAGGCCGTAGGCGACGGCGGCGACGGCGGCGAACGCGGCACCGATGGCGAAGGCCATGACGATGATGCGGTCGGTGTTGATGCCCATCAGCTTCGCGGTGTCCGGGTCCTGCGCGGTGGCCTGCATGGCGCGGCCGCTGCGGCTCTTGGAGACGAAGAGGCCGAGGGCGAGCATGCACAGCGGGGCGAGGATCAGGACGAAGAGGTCGGCGCGCTGGATCGAGAGGTTCTTGGTGATCTCGAAGGCCTCGCCCGGGAACTCGGGGAAGGAGACGGCCTTCTTGGCGTCCGGGTAGAACTGCCAGACCAGCTGCTGCAGCGCGATGGACAGGCCGATCGCGGTGATGAGCGGGGCGAGCCGGGGCGCGTTGCGCAGCGGCCGGTAGGCGAACCGTTCGGCGGCGGTGGCGACGGCCACGGAGGCGATGGCGCCACCGACGATCATGAGCGGGATCGCCACCAGCAGGGACGTTCCGCTCGGCAGAACGGAGTAGGTGGTGAGGGCGCCGAAGCCCCCGATCATGAAGATCTCGCCGTGGGCGAAGTTGATGAGCTGGACGATGCCGTAGACCATGGTGTACCCGATGGCGATGAGGCCATAAAGGGCACCGAGGGCCAGACCGTTGGCCAGCTGTTGCGGCAGTTCGTTCACCGCGGGCCTCCGATGAGCTTGTCGGATATGACACCGCGCGAGGGCGCTGTTTGCGCCCTCGCGCGGGCTGGTTCAGGTGTTGCGGTCGTGCGGGGTTTCCGGCGGGGCTGCCGGGGCGGTGCTTACTGGTTGAAGGTGTCGCTCTTGACGTCGACCCACTTGCCGCCCTCGACCTTGTAGACCGTGAGCTGCTTGTTGGTGGTGTCGCCGTACTCGTCGAAGGAGACCTTGCCGGTCACACCGTCGAAGGAGACCTTGCCCATGGCCTCGGTGACCTTGGCGCGGATGTCGGTCGGGACCTTGCCGCCGTTGGCGGCGACGACGGTCTTGACGGCCTGGATGAGGGCCCAGCCGGCGTCGTAGGAGTAGCCGCCGTAGGCCGCGTACGGGTCCTTGTAGCCGGCCGCCTTGTAGTCCTCGATGAACTTCTTGGCGGTCGGGAGCTTCTCGACCGGGTAGCCGATCGAGGTGGCCAGGTCACCGTCGTTGGCCTCGCCCGAGGCGGTGATGAAGGCCGGGTCGTAGATGCCGTCGCCACCCATGGTGGGGATCTTGGCGCCGGTCTTCTTGATCTGGTCGGAGAGCAGACCGCCCTCGGGGTACTGGCCGCCGAAGTAGACGGAGTCGGCGCCGGAGGCCTTGACCTTGTCGGCGGTGGAGGAGAAGTCGGTCTCCTTCACGGTGACGTGGTCGGTGCCGACGACCTGGCCGCCGAGGCGCTTGAACTCGTCGGAGAAGATCGTGGCGAGGCCGGCGCCGTAGGTCTGCTTGTCGTCGACGACGAAGACCTTCTTCTTGCCCGCGTCCTTGAAGAGGTACTGGGCGGCGAACTTGCCCTGGACCACGTCGGTGGCGGCGGTGCGGAAGTAGGTCTTGAAGGGGCGCTTGAAGTCGCCCTTGCCCCAGTTGTCGCCCTGGGAGAGCGACGGGTTGGTGTTGGCGGGGGAGACCTGGGCCAGGTTGGCGGCCGCGAAGACGCCCTGCATCTGCTGGGAGACGCCGGAGTTCAGCGGGCCGACGACACCGGCGACGTCCTTGTTGCCGACCAGCTTGGTGGCGTTGGCCTGGCCGGAGGCCGGGACGGCCTGGTCGTCGAGGGCCTCGATCTTGAAGGTGACGCCCGGGACTTCCTTGTTCTTGTTGGCGGTCTGGACCGCCAGGTCCACGGAGTTCTTGATGCCCTGGCCCAGCGCGGAGAGCGAACCGGTGAGCGGGGCGTCCACACCGATGACGACGGTGGTCGTGCCGCCGGCGTTGTCGCCGCCGCCCTTGCCCTCGTCGCGCGAACCGCAGGCGGTGAGGGTGAGCGCTCCCGTGGTGAGCACGCTGGTGAGGATGAGCAAAGAACGGTGTCGCACGAAAAATCCTTTCCCTGGCGCGGCCCCCTCAGCTGAGGCGGTGCCGTGAAGCTGTGAAGCGAGAGGTGCCGTTTTCGATGCCGGGCCGTACTGGGTCGAGCAGGGCCGTGCAGTGGAAGCGCCCGGCGGCGCGGTGACTGGCCGTGACTCTAGGCGCAGGTGGGGAAGGACTGGGAGCGCGGACGTCAGGATGTGACTGTCTTGTTATGCCGACGGGCAGAGACGGTGTGCAGGCCATGGGCAAATCCGGGCATAGCGGTCGGTAGTGCGGTGTTCACATAGTGAGAACGCGCAGTTCCGCTAAGGGGCTTGAGTGGATCACGGTCCTGACCGGCCCGCTGTGAGGGTGTCCGGTTATCGGACAGTGGCTCATTCACCAGCGGACGGAAACGTTGACCGGAACGTTCCGTTCCGGAGTGCGTCCCCGCACGTGAAAATGTCACGCTGAGTTACGTCGGCGATGGCCGGGAACCGCCGCTCGGATGCCCGGTCGGTTGTGTGGAGGTGCCCCCGGACGGAGTCTTCGGGAGGGTCTTCTGCTCACCCGGCGGACGCCAGTTCTCCGAGCTGCCCGTCGCCCCCCTTGCCTCCTCGCAGCGCCGCCGCGTCTCCCGGTCCGTGTACGCGAAGGCCGCCTCGCGACCGGCCCGCGCCTCCTCCGCCCGCGCCGCGACCAGGACCGCGTCATGGATCTCGTACTGCTCGTTCGACATCCCCTTCTGCTCCCAGTCGAGCCCGGCCCACTTGCTGCCCTTGAGGGCCTCCTTCACCCAGTACGACACCAGGTTGGTGCACACGTCGGCGGGCGAACTCGTCTGCGCCTCAGGAGAACTCGTCTGCGGGGAAGGGGACTTGGGGGCCTGCTCGCAGCCGGCGGAGAGGACCAGCGCACAGCCGGTCAGGGCCGCGACGAGCGCGGCCCTGACCGGGGCGATCGGCCTGCGGATCACGGGAGGCGGACGTACGGCTTCAGGAAGTCGCGGGCGCCCGGAGTGTCCAGGCGGTACACCACGTTGGTGGCGTAGCAGGGCGTGTCACCGGTGATCGTGGTGGCCACCAGGGTGCGCCGGCCGTCGAGCGTCGCGAAGTTCGGGCCGCCCGAATCCCCGTAGCAGGCACCGCCGTTGCCCTGCGGCGCCGTCATCCCGAGCCGGATCCAGGCGTTGTTGAGGGCGTCGAACGTCACCGGCGCCTTCATCCGCACGCCACCGCCGGGGTGGGTCTGGCCGCCGGGGCCGCGGAGCGCCTCCTGGGTGCCGTATCCGGCGACGAGGAAGTCGGTGCTGTTCAGCCCCTGCGGTCCCAGCGCGTCGAGCGCGCCCGCCGTCGGCAGGCTCGCGGGCGTGAAGCTCCAGCGCTCCTTGACCTTCGCCGCCGGCAGCTCGATCACCGAGATGTCGTGCGGGTCGGACGCCGGTCCCGGGTACAGGGGGTGACTGTGCGCGGTCCCCTCGACGGCGACGGCCCGCGCCACGGCGGCCGGGTCGCCCGGGTGCTCGGCGGCGGCCCGGTCCAGGCCGGACTGCACGTCCTGGTCGAGGGAGACGTAGAAACGCACGTTCTCCGGCCAGTCCGTCGTGCAGTGCGAGGCGGTCAGGAAGGTGTCCGCGTCGATCATGGTGCCGGAGCAGACCCAGTCCACCCGGTCCGGGGTGCTCGGGTCGCCGTCGTCGTCCCAGGTCGCCACCAGGGCGCCCACCTCGGTGCGCTCGGGGGCGGGGGTGGCGTTGTACGAGTTGATCGCCGCGGACGGGATCGCGGTGGCGAGCACGGCGGCGCAGACGGCGGCGGTCACGGCGGTCGCCACGGTGGTGGTGCGTATCGCGGTCAAGGAAGTCCCCTCGGTGTGTGAGTGGACCGCCAGTGAAGCCGCTGCCCTCCGGCCGGGACAAGAGCCCGTGGGGAAAAGGGAGTTCAAGAACGCCGCGGCCCCGGCACGGCGACGGGGGCGGGAACGGCCCGCACCGACGCATGGCTCACCCAGCGGATTCTGAC
>NZ_JBSGBF010000012.1:52869-109013 GCF_053601115.1 Streptomyces sp. NPDC004788 | reverse complement strand
GCGGCCAACCTCTTCACCCGCAACATCTACAAGGACTTCATCAAGCCGGACGCCACCGCCGAGCAGGAGACCAAGGTCTCCAAGCTGGTCTCGCTCCTGGTGAAGGTCGGCGCCCTGGTCTTCGTCCTCACCATGGACAAGACCGTCGCCATCAACTTCCAGCTGCTCGGCGGCATCTGGATCCTGCAGACCTTCCCGTCCCTGGTCGGCGGCCTCTTCACCCGCTGGCCGCACCGCTGGGCGCTGCTCGCCGGCTGGGCCGTCGGCATGGTCTACGGCACCGCCGCCGCGTACGGGGTCGCCAGCCCCACCCAGAAGCACTTCGGCGGCTCCGCGGCCGAGATCCCGGGCATCGGCGAGATCGGCTACATCGGCCTCACCGCCTTCGTCCTCAACGTCCTCGTCACCGTCGTCCTCACCCTGGTCCTGCGCTCCGTCGGCACCCCCGACGGCGTCGACGAGACCTCGCCGGAGGACTACACGGCCGACGCGGGCGACGCGGGCGTCGTCACCGAACTGCCGAAGGTCGGCACCGGCCACTGACCCGGCACGACACGGCTGCGCCCGCCCCCTGGATTCCGGGAGGCGGGCGCGGCCGTGTCGGGTGCAGACTGCCGGGCATGGACTTCACGATCAGGGCGGTACGGCCCGAGGAGTACGAGGAGCTCGGCGAGATCACCGGTCGGGCGTACCTCGACGACGGCTTCCTCGTCTTCGGCGACAGCGACTGGTACCTGGGCGAACTGCGGGACGTGGCCAAGCGGGCCGCGCGGTCCGACGTCCTCGTCGCCGTCGACGGGGACGGCACGGTGCTGGGCGGCGTGACCTTCGTGCCGGAGCCGGGGGCGATGGCCGACCTGGCCGGCGCGGGCGAGGCGGAGATCCGGATGCTGGCCGTCGACGGCGCGGCCCGCGGCCGGGGCGTCGGGGAGGCGCTCGTACGGGCGTGCGTGGAGCGGGCACGGGCCGCCGGCTGCGTGCGGATCGTACTGTCCACCCAGTCCACGATGCACGGCGCGCACCGCATCTACGAACGGCTCGGCTTCCACCGGACCCCGGAACGGGACTGGAACCCCATCCCCGACCAGCCCGAGTTCACACTGCTCAGCTACTCACTGGAGCTGAACGAACGCTGACGACACACAACATGTGGGGGGTGCTCCGAGGGGCGCCCCCCACATGTATGCTCGTCCTCGCTGTCGCCGCAGGGGAATCCGGTGCAAATCCGGAACTGTCCCGCAACGGTGTACCAAGTGCGTTTCCGTACGACGTGAGTCCGAGGACCTGCCGACAGCGCGCCCGGTCCGTCCGTTCCGGGTGTCACTGACGTCCGGGCCTCGCGGAGTGGGCCGGTGGACGCGGCGCCGCCGTGCGTACGGCGCCCGTTGCCGCCTCCCGTCCTGGCCCCGTGCCGAGCGAGGGAGAGCCCCCACGTGACCATCGCGCCCGCCGATCCGGCTTCGGCCGAGGCTTCCGCGGTCGAGACCGACGGCCCCGGGACCGCGCTGCTGCGGACCCTGACCGATCTCACCGCCGACCTCCCGGACACCGACCCCGGCCGGGTCGCCGCCGCCGCGCTGCGCGGCCGGCACCCCGGCTCGGACGAGGCGGAGCTGCGCGAGCTGGCCACGGAGGCCGCCGCCGGGCTGATCGCCGAGGACCCGGCGTACTCCCGGCTCGCCGCCCGGCTCCTGACGATCACGATCGCCCAGGAGGCGGCCGGCCAGGGCGCGGTGTCCTTCGCCGCCTCCGTCGCCGTCGGCCACCGCGAGGGCCTGATCGCCGACCGCACGGCCGACTTCGTCGCCCTGCACGCGGAGCGGCTCGACGCGACGATCGACGCGGCCGCCGACGACCGCTTCGGCTACTTCGGCCTGCGCACGCTCTACTCGCGCTACCTGCTGCGCCACCCGATCACCCGCAAGGTCATCGAGACCCCGCAGCACTTCATGCTGCGCGTGGCCGCCGGCCTCGCCGAGGACGACTCGGTCCGCGCGCTCGACGAGGTGACGGCGCTCTACGGCCTGATGAGCCGCCTGGACTACCTGCCGTCCTCCCCCACGCTCTTCAACTCCGGCACCCGCCACCCGCAGATGTCGTCCTGCTACCTGCTCGACTCGCCGCAGGACGAGCTGGACTCCATCTACGACCGCTACCACCAGGTCGCGCGGCTGTCGAAGCACGCGGGCGGCATCGGTCTGTCGTACTCCCGCATCCGCGCCCGCGGTTCGCTGATCCGCGGCACCAACGGGCACTCCAACGGCATCGTCCCGTTCCTGAAGACGCTGGACGCCTCCGTCGCCGCCGTGAACCAGGGCGGCCGCCGCAAGGGCGCCGCCGCGGTCTACCTGGAGACCTGGCACGCGGACATCGAGGAGTTCCTGGAGCTCCGCGACAACACCGGCGAGGACGCCCGCCGTACGCACAACCTCAACCTCGCGCACTGGATCCCGGACGAGTTCATGCGCCGGGTCAACGCGGACGCCGAGTGGTCGCTGTTCTCGCCGGCCGACGTTCCCGAGCTGGTCGACCTGTACGGCGAGGAGTTCGACGCCGCCTACCGCAAGGCCGAGGCGGCGGGCCTGGCCCGCAAGACCATGCCGGCCCGCGACCTGTACGGCCGCATGATGCGCACCCTGGCGCAGACCGGCAACGGCTGGATGACCTTCAAGGACGCCGCCAACCGGACCGCGAACCAGACCGCAGAGCCCGGCACGGTCGTCCACTCCTCCAACCTCTGCACCGAGATCATCGAGGTCACCAACGACGGCGAGACCGCCGTCTGCAACCTCGGCTCGGTCAACCTGGGCGCCTTCGTCGTCGGTTCGGACATCGACTGGGAGCGCCTCGACGCGACCGTCCGCACCGCCGTCACGTTCCTCGACCGGGTCGTCGACATCAACTTCTACCCGACCGAGCAGGCCGGCCGCTCCAACGCCAAGTGGCGTCCGGTGGGCCTGGGCGCGATGGGCCTCCAGGACGTCTTCTTCAAGCTGCGGCTGCCCTTCGACTCGGCCGAGGCGCGCGCCCTGTCCACCCGGATCGCCGAGCGGATCATGCTCGCCGCGTACGAGGCGTCCGCCGACCTCGCCGAGCGCAACGGCCCGCTGCCGGCCTGGGACAAGACCCGCACCGCGCGCGGTGTGCTGCACCCGGACCACTACGACGTCGAGCTGAACTGGCCGGAGCGCTGGGCCGCGCTGCGCGAGCGGATCGCCGCCGTCGGCATGCGCAACAGCCTGCTGCTCGCCATCGCCCCGACCGCGACGATCGCCTCGATCGCGGGCGTCTACGAGTGCATCGAGCCGCAGGTCTCCAACCTGTTCAAGCGCGAGACGCTGTCCGGCGAGTTCCTCCAGGTCAACTCGTACCTGGTGGCGGAGCTCAAGGAGCTCGGCGTGTGGGACGCGCAGACCCGTGAGGCGCTGCGCGACGCCAACGGCTCGGTGGCCGGCTTCGGCTGGGTGCCGGCCGAGGTGCGCGAGCTGTACCGCACGGCCTGGGAGATCCCGCAGCGCGGCCTGATCGACATGGCCGCCGCCCGCACCCCGTTCCTGGACCAGGCGCAGTCCCTGAACCTGTTCATGGAGACGCCGACCATCGGCAAGCTGTCGTCGATGTACGCGTACGCCTGGAAGCAGGGCCTGAAGACCACGTACTACCTGCGCTCGCGTCCGGCGACCCGGATCGCCCGCGCCGCCCAGGCCACCACGATCCCCGTCCAGCAGGCCGCGCCCGACGCGGACGCCGTCGCCTGCTCCCTGGAGAACCCCGAGTCCTGCGAGGCATGCCAGTAATGAGCACCACCCGTAAGAACAACCTGCTCGACCCGGGCTTCGAACTGACCCTGCGTCCGATGCGCTACCCGGACTTCTACGAGCGCTACCGGGACGCCATCAAGAACACCTGGACCGTGGAGGAGGTCGACCTCCACTCGGACGTCGCCGACCTCGCCAAGCTGTCCCCGGGCGAGCAGCACATGATCGGCCGTCTCGTCGCCTTCTTCGCGACCGGCGACTCGATCGTGGCCAACAACCTGGTGCTGACGCTCTACAAGCACATCAACTCCCCGGAGGCGCGCCTCTACCTGAGCCGCCAGCTCTTCGAGGAGGCCGTGCACGTCCAGTTCTATCTGACGCTGCTCGACACCTACCTGCCCGACCCGGACGACCGCGCGGCGGCCTTCGCGGCCGTCGAGAACATCCCGTCGATCCGCGAGAAGGCGCAGTTCTGCTTCAAGTGGATGGACTCGGTCGAGAAGATCGAGCGCCTGGAGACGGCCGCCGACCGGCGCCGCTTCCTGCTCAACCTGATCTGCTTCGCCGCCTGCATCGAGGGCCTGTTCTTCTACGGCGCCTTCGCCTACGTGTACTGGTTCCGCAGCCGCGGTCTGCTGCACGGCCTGGCCACCGGCACCAACTGGGTGTTCCGGGACGAGACGATGCACATGAACTTCGCCTTCGAGGTCGTGGACACCGTCCGCAAGGAGGAGCCGGAGCTCTTCGACGACGAGCTGCAGCAGCAGGTCACCGACATGCTGAAGGAGGCCGTCGAGGCGGAGCTCCAGTTCGGCCAGGACCTGTGCGGTGACGGCCTGCCGGGCATGAACACGGAGTCGATGCGCGAGTACCTCCAGTGCGTCGCCGACCAGCGCCTGACCCGCCTGGGCTTCGCCCCGGTGTTCGGCTCGGAGAACCCGTTCGCGTTCATGGAGCTCCAGGGCGTCCAGGAGCTGACGAACTTCTTCGAGCGCCGGCCGTCCGCCTACCAGGTGGCGGTCGAGGGCTCGGTCGACCTCGACGAGGACTTCTGATCGCCTCGGTTCCGGACGCGTAGGGTGCCCGGCATGGGGATCCTCCTACGCGCGCGGCTCGGCACGCGCCTCTTGGCGTGCTCCGCCGCTCTGCTCACCGTCGCCGCGGGCCTGGGAATCAGGTCCGCGGCGTCGGGCGTCGTCGCGAAGTACGCGGGCGACGCGCTCTACACGCTCCTCGTCCTGGCCCTGGTGGTGCTGGTCGCGCCGCGGGTCCGGCCGGCCGTGGCGGCCTGGGTGGCCCTCGGGTTCAGCTGGGCCGTGGAGCTGTTCCAGCTGACCGGCGTACCGGCGGAGCTGGCCGCGCGCAGCACGCTCGCGCGCCTCGTGCTCGGCACGACGTTCAACGTGCCGGACCTGTTCTGGTACGCGATCGGCGCGGCGGTCGGCTGGGCCGTCCACCGCGCCGTGGGTGCGCGCAGGGGCGAGGGTCAGTCGTTCGGGACGACCGGGTAGCGCGGCGTGCCCTCTTCCATCTGGCGCAGGGCGTCCTTGCGGTCCCGCTTCGACAGCTTGTCGATGTAGAGGAAGCCGTAGAGGTGGTCCGTCTCGTGCTGGAGGCAGCGGGCGAAGTAGCCGGTGCCGCGGACCTTGATCGGGTTGCCCTTCATGTCCTGGCCGGTGACCTCGGCGTAGTCCGGGCGGGCCAGCTCGGCGTACGCGGTCGGCACCGAGAGGCAGCCCTCGTTGGAGTCGTCGAGGTGCCGCCGGTCGGCCGGCAGATCGACGAGGACCGGGTTGATCACGTGACCGACGTGGCGCTTGCCCTCGTCGTCCATGCAGTCGTAGACGAAGACCTTCAGGTCGACGCCGATCTGGTTGGCGGCGAGGCCGACGCCCTCGGCGGTGCGCTGGCTGGCGAACATGTCGTCGATGAGCTGCGCCAGCTCGTCGTCGAAGTCGGTGACGTCCTTGCACTCCCGGTGCAGGACGGGGTTGCCCACGACCGTGATGGGGCGCGAGGTGCCGCGCTCGCGGTGGGCGGCCTCGCGGGCCTCGGTGTCCTCGGTGTCGACGATGAAGCCCTCGTCGTCCACGGCGTACACGCCCGTCTGCTCCTGCTCAGTGCCCTGCTGCGACATCTCCGCCGTACGCCCTCTTCCTCGGACCTGGAACCTGTACCGGGTACAGCCTACGGGCAGCGGTCAGCAGACTTCCTCCAGATCACGCCATTCCCGGCTGTCCGGGCTGTCCGCCACCCAGCTGTCGAGCAGCCCCCGGACCAGGCCGGCGGGGGCCGCGATGCCGCACTCCCGCTCGGGCACCCACAGCTCGCCGGGCGAGCGGTGGCCGAGCGGACCGGGGTGCCCAGGCTCGCTGTGGTCGTGCGGGTCCAGGTGCTCGCCCTCGCCCTCGGCGCTGGGCATGGTCGACTCGGAGCAGGCGCGGCAGAGCAGCCGTACGGAGGACGACCAGTCCTCGGCGGCGAAGCCCGCGTCGGCGGCGAGCTGCTCCAGGGCGTCCCGGTCGGCCTCGGTGGCGGCCTCCAGGAGCACCACCCAGGTGGGCACCGGCGACGGCGCCCACAGCTCGATCTCGTCGAAGACCGGGTACGAGGGGCCGGCGCTGGTGGTGCGCTCGCCGTTGGGCACGCCGTCGTGCAGCACGACCTCGCCCCAGCGCCGCCCGGACGACGGCAGCGGGATGGACAGGACCTCGATCCGGGCCGGGTCGAGCCGGCGGCCCCAGACAACCTCGGCCTCGCCCTCCGGGGAGAGCCGCACGGCCGCGCTGCCGAGCTCCATCCCGGCCGGCTCGCCGGTGCCGGCGGCGGCCCCGGGGACCTTCAGGCCGTACGCCTGCCAGGCGCGGCGGGCCAGCGGCCAGTCCTGCAGGGCGGTGGCGGCGATGCCCACGTTCCACCAGTCGGGGGCGCCGGTCTCCTTGTCGAGCAGCGCGACGGCCCGCAGGCCCGCGGCCCTGGCCTGTTCCCAGTCGTGCCGGAACTTGTGCAGCAGGGCCAGGTTGAACCAGGACTCGGAGAGCCAGGGCTCCAGGTCCGCCGCGCGCGTCAGCAGCGCGCCCGCGTCCTCGTACCGGCCGTCGCCGATCAGCGTGAACGCGCGGTCGGTGGCCTGCCGCCACGAGGCGGAGGGCCGATGCCGTACCTTCCCGAAGATCCTCACGATTCCCGCCTGCCGGTCGCTTCACCCTCTTGTTCGCATCCAACCATGCCCGGTCGGACGCGCGC
Source organism: Streptomyces sp. NPDC004788 (assembly GCF_053601115.1). NCBI lineage: Bacteria > Bacillati > Actinomycetota > Actinomycetes > Kitasatosporales > Streptomycetaceae > Streptomyces > Streptomyces sp. NPDC004788. The sequence continues at coordinate 102,009 of NZ_JBSGBF010000012.1, read as the reverse complement.
TCATTACCCGTGGGTTACCCCGGTGGAACGGGGGCGATGCCGCCCTTGACGCCTCCTCTCGCGAGGACCCGGGCGAGCGATTCGACGACGTCGGGGTGGTAGTCGCGGGCGGTGCCGAGCCGGAGCCGTTCGAGCGCGCCCAGGCCGCCGCCCGCGCTGCCGGCGGCGAGGTCGTCGTAGGCGTTGACGACCCGGACGATCCGGGCGGGCAGCGGCTGCTCGCGGTACGGGTCGGCCTGCCGCTCGACGACGACGGCGACGGCCGCCGGGACGCCGGTCTGGCGCACCACGGCCGCGCCGAGCAGGGCGATCCGGCGCTGCTCCTCGGCGGGCAGCAGCGCGGTGGCGCCGCCGTCGACGGGATCGACGAGGGAGAGCTGACCGATGTCGTGCATGAGCGCCGCGTATTCGAGGACGGTCAGGTCGGGCCCGGACAGGCCCAGCTCCCGGCCCACCGCCCGGCTGAGCGCGGCGACCCGGTGGGCGTGGCCGGGCGGGGTGCAACCGGCGATCTCGGTGGCCCGGGCGAGCGAGGCGATGGTCTCCCGGTTGGTGGTGCGCACGGCCGCGTACCGCCGGAAGGAGACCTGGGTGAGCAGCAGCGGCACCGCGAAGACGGGCAGCGCCCACAGTCCGGCGGCGGCCACCCCGAGAGCCATGACGGCGCCGGTGGCGCAGACGGCGGAGCCGATGCCGAGCAGCGCGCGCAGCTCGTCCCGGAGCAGCGGGCCGAAGGGGTGCCCCGTGCGGGCACGGTGCAGAACGGCGCCGAGGACGGCGTCGCAGAGGGCGGTGAGGAGCAGCAGGGCGACCAGGAAGAGGGTGTACGAGGGGCTCTGGCCGAGGTGGGCGGTGATGGTGCCCTGGTTGTAGAGGGGCTGGAAGCAGCTGGCGGCGAAGCCGACGGTGAGGATGCGCCGGGCGAGCTGGTCGAGGTCGGGGCCGTTGCCGCGGGCCACGTGGGGCACGGTGCCGACGAGGCCGGCCGCGACGACGACGGCGACGGTCTGGAGCACTCCGTGAGTGGTGACCTGGCCGCCGTTCTGGCCGAGCAGCGCATACGCGAGGGCGCCGGCGGAGGCGAGTGGCGCGGGTTCCCGCTCCTCGGGCGCGGCTCCGCGCCGGGTGAGTTCGCCGAGCGCGATGAGGACGCCGAAGGCGACGGCGATGCCGGGGTCGGCGAGGCCGCGCCAGAGGGTGACGCCGAGGCCGCCGAGGGTGAGCAGCAGGGCGGCCGCGCGGACGGTGCCGACGGTGGCGCGGGCGGCGGCCGGGGCGGCCGGGGGGCTCACGCCCGCTCCTGGAGGGGCGCGGGCTCGGTCTCCGGTACGGCTTCGGCCGCGGGTGTGGGTTCCGGTACGGCTTCGGGCGTGGGTCCCGGTACGGCTCCGGGCGCGGGCGCGCGTACGGCTCCGGGTGCGGGCGCGGGCGCCGGTGCGGGGGGACGGGGCGCGGGCACGGCGGTCTCGTCGGCGGTGACCTCGGTCTGCCAGCCGTGCCGGGCCAGCGCGCGGGCGAGCGCCTCGACCATGCGCGGGTCGAAGTGGCTGCCGGCGCACCGCTCCAGTTCGGCGAGGGCCGTGCCGACCGGGCGGGCCCGGCTGTAGGAACGGGTGGAGGTCATCGCGTCGAAGGCGTCGGCGACGGCGACCACCCGCGCGTACTCGGGGATCTGCTGGCCCTTGAGCCCGTACGGGTAGCCGGTGCCGTCCATCCGCTCGTGGTGGTGCAGGATCGCGCTGCGGGCCTCGCCGAGGAAGCCGATGCCGCGGACCATCTCGTGCCCGTACTCGGGGTGCAGCTCGATGACCCGGCGCTCCTCGGGGGTGAGCGGCCCGTCCTTGCGCAGCACCCGCGTCGGCACGCCGAGCTTGCCGACGTCGTGGAGGATCCCGGCGAACCGGACGACCTCCAGACGGGGCTCGGCCATGCCGAGTTCACGGGCGATCAGCAGGGAGGCCCGGCCGACGCGTTCGCTGTGGCCGCGGGTGTAGCGGTCCTTGATGTCGACGGCCTGGACGAGGGCCCGGATGGTGGCCTGGTGGCCGGCCCGCTCGCGGTGGTACTGGGCGAAGCCCCAGCAGGAGATGTACATGGGCAGCAGCACGAAGAGCGCGGCGACCGGCCCGTAGCCGCTGCGCCAGAGCACGGCCATCATCAGTCCGGCGAGGCCGTGCACGGCGTGCGGGGCGAGGGACAGGCCGAGCAGTCCGCGCCAGGCGATGCGCGGCGGCAGCTGCTCGGCGGTGGCGCGGATGCCGCCGTCGAGGGCGGTGAGCACCAGGCAGAAGGCGAGCGCCCCGGCCCCGGCCGGCACCAGCACGTACGGGAAGTCGGGGATGACCTGGCCGCGGCCGAGGGCGTCCGGGCATTCGAGGAGCCGGCCGGTGCGGCCCGCGGCCCAGACGGCGAGGGCGAGTTGGGCGGCCCGCCAGGCCCGGCGCAGTCCGGCGGGCGGCTCATCGACGCGGGCGAGGAGGGCGCCGGGCACGGCGGTGAGCGCGGCGGCGGCGGGCGGCAGGAGCAGCGCGGCGGCGAGCAGCACGGGGAAGAAGGAGCCCGCGACCCTGGGGGCGTCGGCCCGGTGCACGGGGCCGCCGAGGACCCGGTCGGCGAGCCGGACGGGGGCCCCACCTGGCGAGCGGAGCCGGGCCGGGAGGTGTACGGGCAGCTCGCACAGCGCGTAGAGGGCGGCGAGCAGCAGCACGGTCGGCCAGGGCGTGGCCGCGCCGGGGCGCAGGGCGGGCAGGGCGACCGCCGCCGCGGCGAGCACGGCACAGGCGACGTAACCGCGCGCCGCTCGCAGAACGCCCCGTCCGCGCGGAATGACCTTCACGCCCATCACGCCCGCCACGCTAGCGAGTTGGGGCGGCGGGCCCGGGCGCGCCGGGGGCCGATTCGCACCATCGGGTGATACAAGCCGATGGGCACACGAATGGACACGCGAAAGGCCGGGCGACGCGTGTCGCCCGGCCTTCCGTACGTGTGTCGGCGCCGGTGGGACGCCTGGGGCGCGACCCGCCCCGGCCAGTGCCCCGGCTACTGCTCCTGCGGGGTCACCTGGCCCGCCGCGGGCTCCTGCTCGGGCAGCACGTGGCCCGAGCGGATCAGCTCGATCCGGCCCATCACCTTCGACCGCAGGTCGACCGGCACGTCGTCACTGCCGCAGCAGCGCTTGACGAGCTTCTTCACGGCCTGCTCCAGGCCGTACTTCTCCAGGCACGGGGAGCACTCCTCGAAGTGCACCTCGAACTTGGTGCATTCACCGTCGGGCATCTCTCGGTCGAGGAACTCGTAGAGATGGTCCAGGACCTCCGAGCAGTCCGTCTCGTGCGGATCTCCGCAGCTCATGAGCCCGAGCCTTTCAGATCGTGCGACGACTCTCCGGCGCCCGCGGGAACCAGCCCGCGCTCACGAGCGTAGTCCTCGAGCATTCCGCGCAGCTGGCGGCGACCCCGGTGCAGTCGGGACATCACCGTACCGATGGGAGTACCCATGATGTCCGCGATCTCCTTGTACGCAAAGCCCTCTACGTCCGCGAGATAGACGGCGATGCGGAACTCCTCGGGGATCGCCTGCAGCGCTTCCTTGACGTCGGAGTCCGGCAGGTGGTCGAGCGCCTGCGACTCGGCCGACCGCAGACCGGTCGACATGTGCGACTCGGCGCGGGCGAGCTGCCAGTCCTCGATCTCGTCCGCGGCGGAGCGCTGGGGCTCGCGCTGCTTCTTGCGGTACGAGTTGATGAACGTGTTCGTCAGGATGCGGTACAGCCAGGCCTTGAGGTTGGTGCCCTCGCGGAACTGGTGGAAGGAGCCGTACGCCTTCGCGTAGGTCTCCTGCACCAGGTCCTCCGCGTCCGCGGGGTTGCGCGTCATGCGCAGCGCGGCCGAGTACATCTGGTCGAGGTAGCCGAGGGCGTCCCGCTCGAAGCGCGCGTTGCGCTCCTCGGTCGTCTCCTCGGGGCCGTCGTCGGTCCCTGTGTCGGTCCCAGTGACCGGACCCACCTCCTCCAGCGCTGCGGCGAATCCGAAGGCGGACCCGCTCGCTTCGGAGGATAGACGAGGAACCGCTCCGCCCGCCGCCCGAATAGGACTGGTCCTGGGCGCGGGCAGCACCGTCCAGTCCAGGTCAGCCGCCTGCGGGCGCTGCGGGCAGATGATCGAACCCATTCGACGGACTCCCTCTTCCTTCGCTCTTCACGCACCGATGTCCGACTCAACAGCGGCCCCGCCCGCAACATTCCCGGCCCCGTCTCCGGTCCCGTCTCCGGTCCGTGCGGGGCCACTTCGCCAGGCCGCTCCACGGGGCCACTCGGCGGGGTCACTTCAGGGACGTGATCCACTCCGACACCGCGCGCACGATCGTGCCGACCGCCTCCTCCTGGGTGAGCGGAGCGCGCTTGGGCACGGCGAAGCCGTGATCGCCGTACGGGATCTCGACGAGGGAGTGGTCGCCGGCCGGGAACTCGGCGGGCCTGCCGAAGGGGTCGTTGCCGCCCTGCACGACGAGGGTGGGCAGCCCGGTGCCGAGGAGTTCCTCGGCCCGGGAGCGCTCCGGCCTGCCCGGCGGGTGCAGCGGGAAGCTCAGCGCGAGCACGGCGCTCGCCCCCAGCTCGCGCCCGGTGCGGCAGGCGACCCGGGCGCCGGCGCTGCGCCCGCCGGCGATCACCGGGAGGCCGGGCGCGGCGAGCGCGGGCCACAGGCCGCGCCAGCCGGTGTCGAGGGTCTTCGGGGCGGGCGCCACCTTCTTGCCGGCGACCCGCCAGGGCTGCTCGACCAGGGCCACGGTCACGCCCTCGGCCGGCAGGGCCGCGGCGAGCGCCTGGAGGTCGCGGGCCTCGACGCCGCCGCCGGCCCCGTGGCTCACGGCGAGCACGGTCCACGGCTTCTTCGCGGCGATCCAGGTGATCCGGGCGTCCCCGGCGGCTGTCGGAACGATCTCGCTCTTCGTCACGCCTCCATCCTCTCCTTCGGAGAGGATCACGGAAGGGATCAGAAGAGCGTGGCGACCTCCGGGCCGGCCAGCTCCGTCAGCAGTTCGGGCCCGTTGTTCCGCACGTTGCTGACCGCCGTCGGCACCGGATAGGCCCGCATCAGGCCCTCCGGCGGCGGCGCGAGCAGCGAGCGCAGCTCGTCGAGCTCGGTGCGGGCCGGGTCCAGCCAGGCGTCCCAGCGGTCCGGGGTGAGCATCAGCGGCATCCGGGGGTGGATGTCGGCGAGCGAGCGCGGGCCCTCGGCGGGGGCGACGCCCAGCGGGCCGCTCTCCGCCTCCGTGGTGACCACCGAGCAGGTCACCCACCACGCCTGCGGATGGTCGTCGGGCAGGGTCCGGTCGCGCCAGAACTCGTAGAGCCCGGCCATCGCGAAGACGGAGCCGTCGGCCGGGGTCACGAAGTACGGCTGCTTGCGGGGCCGCTTCTTCTTGCCCTCGACCTCGAGCTCGCGCTCGTCGGAGCCGGTCACCCACTCGTAATAACCGTCGGCGGGCAGGATGCAGCGGCGCTGTGCGAAGGCCCGCTTGAAGGACGGCTTCTCGTGCAGGGTCTCCGCGCGGGCGTTGATCATCCGGGCGGCGCCCTCCGGGCTCTTCGCCCAGGACGGCACGAGCCCCCACTTCAGGACGCGCATCTGGCGAACCGGCCGCCGGGATTCCGCGTCTTTCAGAGGACGCTCCAGGATCGCGTAGACCTCCTTGGTGGGGGCCACGTTCCAGTCGGGGGCCAGGGTCTCCTCCGGCTCCCACTTCTCCACCTCGAAGACGCCGACCAGGTCCTCGGGGCGCCTGCTCGCCGCATACCGTCCGCACATAAGTGCCACACTGCCACGTCACACCCGTCTCCCGAGGAGCCCGTCCAGGAAATGACCTCGATGACCCTCGTCCTCGGCACCCAGCCCGCGCCCGAGCGGTGGATCGTGATCGCCACGGCGGTCGCGGCCCTCCTCGCGGTGCTGCCCCGCCCCATATGGCGGCTGTCCCGGAACGCGATCACCATCGCGCACGAGGGCGGCCACGGCCTGGTCGCCCTCGCCACCAACCGCCGGCTCCAGTCGATCCGACTGCACTCGGACACCAGCGGGCTCACCGTCTCGCGCGGCCGCCCCACCGGCCTCGGCATGATCCTGACGGCCGCCGCCGGCTACACCGCCGCCCCGCTGCTCGGCCTCGGCGGCGCCGCGCTGCTCGCGATCCACCACGTGACGCTGCTGCTGTGGCTGGCGACGGCGCTGCTCCTCGCGCTCCTGGTGATGGTCCGCAACGCCTACGGGATCTTCACCGTGCTGCTGACCTGCGGCCTGTTCGTCCTGGTGTCCTGGCTGGCCGGCCCGGACGTGCAGTCCGTCTTCGCGTACGCGGCGGTCTGGTTCCTGCTGATGGGCGGCGTCCGCCCGGCCTTCGAGCTCCAGGCGACGCGCCGACGCGGGGGCGCCGGGGACTCCGACGCCGACCAGCTCGGCCGGCTCACCCACGTGCCGCCGGCGCTGTGGCTGTTCTTCTTCCACGCGGTGTCGATCTGCTGCCTGATCGGCGGCGGACGCTGGCTGCTCGGCGTGTAGCGGGTCCCCTTCACCCCCGTAAAGTGAGGGCATGACCGAAAGCTCCGCGTCCACCGATCCGCTCACCGGCCTCTGGCCCGCCCCTTACGCGGGCGGCGCCGTCGACGCCACCGTCACCGTGCCCGGATCGAAGTCGGTCACCAACCGCGCCCTCGTGCTGGCCGCGCTGGCCGCCGAGCCGGGCTGGATCCGCCGCCCGCTGCGCTCGCGCGACACCCTGCTGATGGCGGAGGGCCTGCGCACCCTGGGCGTGAAGATCGAGGAGGGCGTCGGCCCCGACGGCACCGGCGAGGCGTGGCGGGTCATCCCGGCCGGGCTGCGCGGCGGGGCGACCGTGGACGTCGGCAACGCCGGTACGGTCATGCGCTTCCTGCCGCCGGTCGCGGCCCTCGCCGACGGCCCGGTCCGCTTCGACGGCGACCCGCGTTCGCACGAGCGCCCGCTGCACGGCGTCATCGACGCGCTGCGCGCGCTCGGCGCCCGGATCGACGACGACGGGCGCGGCGCGCTGCCGATGACCGTGCACGGCGGCGGCGGTGTGGAGGGCGGGGTCGTGGAGATCGACGCCTCCTCGTCGTCCCAGTTCGTCAGCGCCCTGCTGCTGTCGGGCGCGCGCTTCAACCACGGCGTGGAGGTGCGGCACGTCGGCGGCCGGCTGCCGTCGATGCCGCACATCCGGATGACGGTCGACATGCTGCGCGCGGTCGGCGCCCAGGTCGACGAGCCGGAGCACGGCGGCCGGCCCGACGTGTGGCGGGTCGCGCCGTCCGCGCTGCTCGGCCGCGACCTGGTGGTGGAGCCCGACCTGTCGAACGCCCAGCCGTTCCTGGCGGCGGCGCTGGTCACCGGCGGCCGGGTCACCGTGCCGGACTGGCCGGCCAGGACCACCCAGCCCGGTGACGCGCTGCGGGAGATCTTCACCGAGATGGGTGGCTCCTGCGAGCTGACCGACCGGGGTCTGACCTTCACCGGAACGGGCGAGATCCACGGCATCGACGTCGACCTGAGCGAGGTCGGCGAGCTGACCCCCGGCATCGCGGCCGTCGCCGCGCTCGCCGACTCCCCGTCCACCCTGCGCGGCGTGGCCCATCTGCGGCTCCACGAGACCGACCGGCTCGCCGCGCTCACCAAGGAGATCAACGGTCTCGGCGGTGACGTCACGGAGACCGAGGACGGCCTGCACATCCGCCCGCGCGCGCTGCACGGCGGCGTCTTCCACACGTACCACGACCACCGGATGGCGACCGCGGGCGCGCTGATCGGCCTGGTGGTGAAGGGCGTGGAGATCGAGAACGTGAAGACGACGGAGAAGACCTTGCCCGACTTCCCGAGGATGTGGACCGAAATGCTCGGAGCCTGAGCCATGCGGCGTTACGGCAAGCACACGGACGCGGACGACATCCGCCAGCGGCCCAACCGCAAGGGCAGCCGCCCCCGTACGAACATCCGCCCCAAGCACGAGGACGCCGTCGAGGGCATGGTCCTCACCGTCGACCGGGGCCGGCTGACGTGTCTGGTCGACGACCGCCAGGTGATGGCGATGAAGGCCCGCGAGCTGGGCCGCAAGGCCGCCGTGGTGGGCGACCGGGTCTCCCTGGTGGGCGACCTGTCGGGCGAGAAGGACACCCTGGCGCGGATCGTGCGGATCGGCGAGCGCAGCTCGGTGCTGCGCCGGACGGCCGACGACGACGACCCGTACGAGCGCGTGGTGGTCGCCAACGCCGACCAGTTGGCGATCGTCACGGCGCTCGCCGACCCCGAGCCGCGCCCGCGGCTCATCGACCGCTGCCTGGTCGCGGCCTACGACGGCGGCCTGGAGCCCTTCCTGGTGCTGACCAAGTCGGACCTGGCGCCGCCGGAGAAGCTCCTTGAGCTGTACGGCGCCCTCGACATCCCGTACGTGGTGGTGAACCGCGACGAGCTGTACGACGGCGGGGCGGCCGACCGGGTGCGGGAGCATCTGGACGGCCGGGTGACGGCGTTCGTCGGCCACTCGGGCGTGGGCAAGACGACGCTGGTCAACGCCCTCGTACCGGAGGCGCGGCGGCGGATCACCGGCCACGTCAACGCGGTGACGGGCCGCGGCCGGCACACCACCACCTCGGCGCTCGCGCTGCCGCTCGACAAGGCCGAGGGCTGGGTCGTCGACACGCCGGGCGTGCGCTCCTTCGGACTGAACCACGTCGACCCGTCCCGGGTCATCCACGCCTTCCCCGACCTGGAGCCGGGCACGGAGGAGTGCCCGCGGGCCTGCTCGCACGACGAGCCGGACTGCGCGCTCGACGCCTGGGTCGAGGAGGGCCACGCCGATCCCGCGCGGCTGTTCTCGCTGCGGCGGCTGCTCGCGACGCGCGAGCGGCGTGAGGGCGACTGACGACGCGTCACCCGTGTCGCTCACGTTTGGGAGCGTGGACTGCTGGTAAGTGCATAATCGCACCAAGTGAGACGAAGCAGTCACCGAGGCGTGGGAGGCACTGACGATGGCGTGGCTGCTCGTGGTGGTCGCGGGACTGCTGGAGACGGGCTTCGCCGTGTGCCTCAAGCTGTCGCACGGCTTCACCCGCCTCTGGCCGACGATCGCGTTCGCCGCCTTCGCCCTCGGCAGCTTCGGCCTGCTGACCCTCGCGCTGCGCAAGCTCGACGTGGGTCCGGCGTACGCGGTGTGGACCGGGATCGGGGCGGCCGGGACGGCGATCTACGGCATGGTGTTCCTGGGAGACCTGGTGTCCACGCTCAAGATCGTCTCGATCACGCTGGTGATCGTCGGCGTCATCGGCCTCCAGCTCTCCGGATCGGCGCACTGACCGTTCGGGGAGATCACCGCGGGCGCCACGACATGGCTGAGGGCGAGCCGTACGGCGAGCTCGCAGCCGGCCGCCCACCGCTCGCCGGCGCAGGCCACGGTCTCGGCGACCAGTTCGCCCGGCGCCGGCGGTCCGGCGTCGGCGCGCCGCTGCGCCGGTACGGGCGCGAGCCGGGCGCCCGGCCTGACCGGCCGCGGCCGGGGCAGCCGCTCGCTCCAGGCGTCGGTGAGCAGGGCGCGGAGCACCGGGCGCTCGGCGGCGCGGACGACGGTCCACTCGGCGACGGCGGCCAGGTTCCGGGCGGGCGGCGCGGGAGCGGCCAGCATCGTCCGTACGCCCTGGAGGTAGGCGTCGGCCTCGCGGCGGGCGAGCGCGCGGGCGAGCCCCTCCTTGCTGCCGAACTCGTTGTAGAGGGTCTGCCGGGAGACCCGGGCGGCCTTCGCCACGTCGATCATCCGCACGGCGGACCAGGGCCCGTGCGCGAGGGCGGTGAGCGCGGCGTCGATGAGCGCGTCGCGGGCGGTCGGCATGGGCGCCTCCCCGGACCGTACGGAACTGTGTGCACCCGAAGGATGTGCAGCGGGACGTGTGCAGCGGAACTGTGCTCAGCGTCGGCAGCCGGCCACGCACTGTCAAGGCCCGCCGCCGGGCGCGGCACCTTCGGGGGATAGAGTTTCGAGCATGGCCGATTACCACGACGATCTGCGTCTCGCCCACGTCCTCGCGGATGCCGCGGACGCGGCCACGATGGACCGGTTCCAGGCGCTCGACCTGAAGGTCGAGACGAAGCCCGACATGACCCCGGTGAGCGAGGCCGACAAGGCCGCCGAGGAGCTGATCCGCGGGCAGCTGCAGCGCGCCCGACCGCGGGACGCGATCCTCGGCGAGGAGTTCGGCGTCGAGGGCTCGGGCCCGCGCCGCTGGGTGATCGATCCGATCGACGGCACCAAGAACTACGTGCGCGGGGTGCCGGTGTGGGCGACCCTGATCGCGCTGATGGAGGCCGGGGACACCGGCTTCCAGCCGGTGGTGGGCGTGGTCTCCGCGCCCGCGCTCGGCCGCCGCTGGTGGGCCGCGAAGGGGCTCGGCGCGTACACCGGCCGCAGCCTGGCCTCGGCGACCCGGATCGGCGTGTCCCGCGTCGGGTGCCTGGAGGACTCCTCGTTCGCGTACTCCAGCCTGAGCGGCTGGGAGGAGCGCGGCCGGCTCGACGGCTTCCTCGACCTCACCCGGGCGGTCTGGCGGACCCGGGCGTACGGCGACTTCTGGCCGTACATGATGGTCGCCGAGGGCTCGGTGGACATGTGCGCGGAGCCCGAGCTGTCGCTGTGGGACATGGCGGCCACGGCGATCGTGGTGCAGGAGGCCGGCGGCACCTTCACCGGCCTGGACGGGCGGCACGGCCCGCACAGCGGGAACGCGGCGGCGTCCAACGGTCTGCTCCACGGCGAGCTGCTGAGCTATCTCAACCAGCGGACGACCACGGAGGACTGACCGCCCCTCAGTGCCCCCGGGGGCGCTCCGCGCGCCCCCTTGTCGACCCCCTCCACCGGTGTCACTCTGAGACTCCCCCACTTTGTGAACTTGTGAATTCGTTCTCGAAGTCCGCGAGGTCCACAAAGCCCTCCCCCGATCAGGAGGTGGTCGTTTCATGCTCGTCCGCGACGCCATGAGTTCCGTGTCCGTGACCATCGGCCCCGCCCACACCCTCCGCCAGGCCGCCCGCCTCATGTCGGCGCGCCGCGTCGGCGCCGCCATCGTGCAGGACGGCGACTCCGGCGGCTTCGGCATCCTCACCGAACGCGACATCCTCGACGCCATCGGCCTCGACCGGAACCCCGACCTGGAGACCGCCGACGCCCACACCACCCGGGACGTCGTCTTCGCCGCGCCGACCTGGACCCTGGAGGAGGCCGCGGAGGCGATGACCCGCGGCGGCTTCCGCCACCTGGTGGTCCTCGACGACCACGGGCCGGTCGGCATCGTCTCCGTGCGCGACATCATCCGCTGCTGGATCCCGGCGCGACTCGCGGCCTGACCTCGCCCACCTACGGCAGGCGGCCGTCGGCCACGCAGGGCCTGGAACGCGGCGTCGAGCCGCCTGCCGAAGTTCCCCGACCTTACAGTAGACACTGTCCAAGTCAAGTCCAGATCCAGGATCAATGCAGGTCCAAACTCACACCGATTCGGGACACTCTTGCGCCGACTGTTAGGCTGACCCCCATGAGTGACCTGTTGGAACGACTGCGCGGCCGCGGCTGGCGGATGACCGCGCAGCGTCGTGTCGTGGCCGAGGTGCTCGACGGGGACCACGTGCACCTGACCGCCGACGAGGTCCACGCCCGAGCCGTGACGCGGCTGCCCGAGATCTCCCGGGCGACCGTCTACAACACGCTGGGCGAGATGGTCACCCTCGGCGAGGTGATCGAGGTCGCCACGGACGGCCGCGCCAAGCGGTACGACCCGAACGCGCACCGTCCGCACCAGCACCTGGTCTGCGCCCGCTGCGGCGCGATCCGTGACGTCCACCCGGCGGGCGACCCGCTGGCGGACCTGCCCGCCTCGGAGCGCTTCGGCTTCACGATCTCGGACGTCGAGGTCACGTACCGGGGCATCTGCCCGAGCTGCGCGACGACCGCCTGACGACAGAGCGCGAGAAAGGCCCCTGCCTGCCGGTGGGGGCCTTCTTCATGGGCTCGCGTCCGGTTCTCCTGGGCGCGCACACGACCGGCGCAGACACGACCGGCGCACACACGACGAAGGCCCGGATCGTCGAAACGATCCGGGCCTTCGTGCTACTGAGTAGCGGGGACAGGATTTGAACCTGCGACCTCTGGGTTATGAGCCCAGCGAGCTACCGAGCTGCTCCACCCCGCGTCGGTGAACCCAACCTTACGGGACCCCTCGGACCAGCGCAAATCCGTTAGGCGGTGAGCTCCTGGTGCAGCGCCTCGCTCAGCCGCGCCGCCCGCTCCGCCACCTCCGCCGGGCCGAGCTCGACCGCGCGGGCGCACCAGCGGCGGCCCTCGGTGAGCTCGCCGCGGCGCGCGGCGAGCAGGGCGAGCCGGAGCGCGGCGCGGCCGTGGCCGGCGTGGGCGGCCCGGGTCCACCAGAGCGCGGCCTCGCGCTCGCCGCCCTCGCGGGCGAGCAGCAGCCCGAGGTTGAAGGCGCCGTTGCGGGAACCCGCCTCGGCCGCCTCCCGGTACCAGCGGGCCGCCTCGGCCACGTCGCCGCGGGCGGCGGCGAGCATGCCGACCCGCACCTGGGCGCGGCGGTGGCCCTGCTGGGCGGCGCGCTCGTACCACTCCTCGCACTCGCTCTTCTCGGCGCGCGGGGCGCCGAGCTCCGGCGGGCCGGGCTCCGGACGGCGGGCGTCCAGGACGGTGGCGAGCCGGTAGGCGGCCTCGGCGCTGCCACCGCCCGCCGCGCACCGCAGATGCCGCTCGGCGGCCTGCTCGTCGCCGTCGCGCAGGTACGCGATGCCGACCTGGAGGGCGGCCTCGGTGTGCCCGGCGGCGGCGGCCCGCTCGTACCAGACCAGCGCGGTGCGGTCGTCGTCGCGGCCGGCGTGCAGGATGCCGAGGTTGAAGGCGGCGTCGACGCTGCCGGCCTCGGCGGCCTTGGAGAACCAGGGCTCGGCGCCGTTCGCGTCACCGGCCTGGAGCAGCAGCACGGCGAGCGCGTTGGCGGCCTCGCGGTGGCCCGCGTAGGCGGCCCGGCGGTACCACTGCTCGGCCTGCGCGGTGCGCTCCTGGGCGGCGCAGAGCAGCCCGAGGTTGTAGGCGCCGTTCACGTCGCCCGCGTCCATGGCGGCGCGGTACCAGCGCTCGGCGGTCTGCTGCTCGCCGCGGGCGGCGTGCAGCGCGCCGAGCGCGTTGGCGGCGTTTCCGTCGCCGTCCTGGGCGGCGCGCAGCCACCACACGGCGGCGCTCTCCTCGTCACCGGCGTCGCGCAGCAGGAAGGCGAGCGCGCAGGCGGCCTTTGCCTCGCCGTCCTTGGCGGACATCAGGTACCAGCGGCCGGCCTCCTTGAGCTCGCCGCGCTTCTCCAGGATCGCGCCGAGGTGCAGGGCGGCCCGGCGGTGTCCGCGCGCGGCGGCCTGCCGGAACCACTGCTCGGCCTCGCCGAGCCCGTCCTTGGCCACGGCCGGCCGCTCGCCGGAGCCACTGCCGCCGGCGGCGCCGGCGGCGTCCGCGGCGCGCAGACCGGTGCCGGTCCCGGGACCGGGGCCCGCACCGGTGCGCCGGCCGGCGCCGTTGGCGGGCCCGGCTGCCGCACCCGCACGCGGTCCGGAGCCCGTGCCCGTACCGTCCGGGCCCGTCGCCGTGCCGGGGTCCGCGGCCGGTCCGGCCACCGCGGTGCGCAGCCCGGTGCCCGTGTCGTACGCGTGCGGGCCGCGGGCCGGCGCCGTCGCGCGCCGCTCCACGGCGAGGGCGAGGCGGTACGCGGCCTCGCGGTGGCCCTGTTCGGCGGCGGCGCGCAGCCAGCGCTCGGCGCCGACGTCGCTGCGGTGCTCCAGGAGGTCGGCGAGCGCGTACGCGCCGAGGGCGTGGCCCTGCTCTGCGGACTGGCGCAGCCAGTACTCGGCGGCGGGCTCGTCGCCGCGCTCGCGGTGGTGGCGCCCGAGGGCGTGCGCGGCGGGCGCGGAGCCGGCGACGGCGGCGACCCGCCACCAGCCGGCGGCCTCGTCGGGGTAGCCGCGCTGGTGCAGCAGGACGCCCAGGTTGTTGGCGGCGGCGCGGTCGCCGTGGGCGCTGGCCGCGCGCAGCCAGCGCTCGGCGCCGTCGAGGTCGCCGCGGCGCAGCAGCATGGCGCCGAGGACGCTCATGGAGCCGGCGTCGCCCTTCTCGGCGGCGAGGCGGTGGCGGGCCTCGGTCTCGGCCTCGGTCTCCTGCTCGGCGGTGGTGGTGTCGACAGCTGCACCGACGGCCGGTACGGCCTCGATGATCTCGTCCGCGGCGTTCTTGGAATGCCGCTGCACAAACCGCCCTGTCTCCAACAGAGTTGCCCTGTCCCCCATAAATACCATCGTCGCACCACCTGCAACCCGCGTACACCTGGTATACCGCAGCCAGTGAGGTCACTTCAGCGTTTTGTCGACATGCCCACAGAGAGATAAGTCAAACACGTCTCACCCCAACTCGCCCCATCCGAGGCGCTCTTCGGGGCGCGTGGCGTGGTCCGGAACGCGCCGAGGGCCCGAATCCGGATGGATTCGGGCCCTCGAACTTCAGTAGCGGGGACAGGATTTGAACCTGCGACCTCTGGGTTATGAGCCCAGCGAGCTACCGAGCTGCTCCACCCCGCGTCGGTAAACCAACCGTATCACGACGCGGGGCGCAGCCATGACGACGGTCAGCCGCCGGGGCTCGGTGACGGGCTCCCGGCCGGAGCCGACGGCTTCGCCGACGGTGCCGCCGAGGGCGGGGTGGACGGTGCCGCGGAGGGCGCCGGGGACGGGCTCTTGAGCTTCGCGCCCTCGTCGGCCGCCCGCTGGAGCGCCTCCTGCAGGGCCGCCTGCGACTTGCCGTAGGCGTCCCAGTCGCCCTTCTTGAGCGCCGCCTGGCCGTCGTCGTACGCCTTCTGCGCGTCCGCGATGGCCTGCTTCAGCGCGGCGTCGGTGGTCGTCGGCTTCGGCGGGGTGGTGGTGCCCGGCGGCGTGACCGGCGGCGGGGTGGTGCCCTCGACGCCGAACACCGCGTTCAGCGCCTCGGCCAGGGTGTCCTTGAAGACCGTGACGTCCTTGGTGGTGTCGCCCTTCGGCTGGTCCGCGTCCACGTAGGACGCCGCGACCTTCTTCAGGAGCGGGTAGTGCGCGTTGCGGCCCTGCGCGTACACCGGCTCCACGTAGAGGAAGCCGCCGTCCAGCGGGACGGTGAGCAGGTTGCCGTACTCGATGTCGGAGTCGGCGCCCTTCATGTCGCGGACGAAGGTCGCCACCTCCGGCAGACCGTTGAGCTTGTTCTGCACCTGCTCGGGCCCCGGTACGTCCTCGCCGACCCGGAGCAGCCTGATCCGGCCGTACTCCTTGCTGGTGGCGTCGGCGTCGATGGCCATGAACCCGCCCAGGTTGGGCCGGCCGTTCGGCGTGAACGTCGTGGTCAGCGAGAAGCGCTCCGCCGGGTCGCCGGGCATCTTCATGCTCAGGTAGTACGGCGGGACCGCGTTGCCGTCCTTGTTGGTCGGGTCGTCCGGCACCTGCCAGGCGTCCGAGCCGCTGTAGAACTGCGCCGGGTCGGTCACGTGGTAGCGGGTCAGCAGCTCGCGCTGGACCTTGAACATGTCCTGCGGGTAGCGCAGGTGCGCGAGGAGGTCCGGCTTGATCTCCGAACGCTCCTTGACCGTGCCGGGGAAGGCCTTCATCCAGGTCTTCAGGACCGGGTCCTTCGTGTCCCACTGGTAGAGGTTCACCGTGCCGTCGTAGGCGTCGACGGTGGCCTTCACCGAGTTGCGGATGTAGTTGACCTGGTTCTGCTGGGCGACCACCGCGCGCTGCTGGTTGCCGACCGTCAGCGCGTCGGCCGTGGTCTCGCCGAGCGTCGTACGGGAGGCGTACGGATAGCCGTTGGTGGTGGTGTACGCGTCGACGATCCACTGGATGCGGCCGTCGACGACCGCCGGGTAGGCGTCGCCGTCGATGGTCAGCCAGGGCGCGACCGCCTCGACCCGCTCCTTGGGGGTGCGGTTGTAGAGGATCCGCGAGCCGTCGCCGATGGCCCCCGAGTAGAGGATCTGCGGCTCGCTGAACGCGACCGCGTACGCGGCGCGGTTGAAGGCGCTGGAGAGGCTGACCCCGCTCTTGCCCTGGTAGCTGGTGGTCTTCTCGCCGTTCTCCTCGTAGTCGAGCTCCTTCTGCGGCCCGCCCACGATGGAGTACTGGTCGGTCTTCTCGCCGTAGTAGATGCGCTGCTGGTACGTGGGGAGCTGGCCGGTCGTCGGCAGCCCCGCCTCGGTGAAGACCGGCGAGCCGTTGGCGTCCGTCTGCGTGCCGGCTGCCAGGATGGCGCCGTAGCCGTGGGTGTAGGTGAAGTGGTCGTTGATCCAGTTCCGCTTCGGGATGCCCTTGATGTTGAGCTCCCGCAGACCGATGACCGTGTCCTTGCCCTGGTACCGGTCGACGTCGAGGGTGAGCGGGAACTGGTAGTACTTCCGCTTCTGCTCCAGCTGCTGGAACGTCGGCGAGACGATGTTCGGGTCGATCAGGCGGTAGGCGGCGGCCGTGTCGGCGTCGGCGCGCAGCCGGCCCTTGTCCTTGACCGTCGACTTGCCCGAGTACTCCTCCGGCTTGGTGGAGTCGATGGCGTACGCCTTGCGGGTCGCGTCGATGTTCTTCTGGATGTACGGCGCTTCCTTGGCCTGCTCGTTCGGCTGGACCTGGAACTTCTGCACGATGGCCGGGTACAGGCCGCCGATCAGGATCGCCGAGAGCACCATCAGGCCGAAGCCGATCACCGGCAGCTGCCAGGTGCGCCGCCACAGCGTCGCGAAGAACAGCAGCGCGCAGATCACGGCGATGCAGAACAGGATCGTCTTCGCCGGCAGGAACGCGTTGGCGTCCACGTACCGCAGACCCGTCCAGTTGCCGGTCGCCTTGAAGTCGCTGGACTTGACGGCGAGCCCGTAGCGGTCGAGCCAGTACGCCACGGCCTTGAGCGACACGAAGACGCCGAGCAGCACGGAGAGATGGCCGGTCGCGGCGGCGGTCGCGCGGGCGCCCGGGCTGGTGATGCGCAGCCCGCCGTACAGGTAGTGCGTGAGGGCCGCGGCGATCAGCGACAGGATCGTGGCGGCGAAGCCGAAGGCCAGCAGGAAGCGGTACCAGGGCAGGTCGAACGCGTAGAACGACACGTCCAGATGGAACTGCGGGTCCTTCTCGCCGAACGAGACCCCGTTCACCCACATCAGCCAGGTGCGCCACTGGCCGGAGGCGGAGGCTCCGGAGATCAGTCCGACCAGGACGGTGATGCCGAGCAGCAGCCACTTCTTGAAGGGCGCGATGCCCATCCGGTACCGGTCGAGGCTCTGCTGCTCCATGGACATCGCGCTGAGCGGCGGCCGCAGCCGGTACGCCAGCCAGACGTTCAGCCCCACGGCCAGCGCCATCAGCAGACCGAAGACCAGGAAGAGGCCGATCTTGGTCCACAGCGTCGTGGTGAACACCGACGAGTAGTGGACCGAGCGGAACCAGAGCCAGTCCGTCCAGAAGCCGGCGAACATCACGAACGCCATGCCGAGGACGGCCAGGACACCCAGCGTCATCAGCAGCGTACGGGCACGGCGGGACGGCCGGCCGACTCTCGTCCTCGGTCCGGAAGGACCTGTGCCGCCTCCGCGGTCCGGCATCTGGAAAGCCAACGTGCGCCCCTCGTGGTTGAAGCTGAGATGCGTCGGTCAAGGCGATCGACGCGTCCATGGCGGGCCCGGCGATCGTTCCGCGATCGTAGAGCCCACTGATGCAACTTACTGAGGGTTTACCTAGTTCCCGACTTCCGGTGAAGACGAGGCAGGATATTGCCCATGTCCAACTTTTCCCCCTCCGGTCCCCCGATGGCCGCGAACCCCCTCACCCGTGCCGTGCTCGAGATCGACGAGTACGCCTCGGGTCTCGGCTGGGACCGGCCGGCCCGGCTCTTCGCCCTGGTCAGGACCGCCGAGCTGCGCAAGACCGCACCCTCACTCGCCGGCCAGCTCGGCGGCAAGGACGACGACGCCGGCGGCGGCTACACCCCGATCGAGCAGGACCAGCTGCCGGCCGGCAAGCCGCTGGACGAGTTCCTCGGCACCATCGCCTGGCCCAAGGCGGTGGTGGGCTGCGCGCTCACCGTGGAGCGGCTGATGCTGCCGCCGTCGGCGGAGGCGTCGGTGCCGAAGGGCCTGAACGAGGCGGCGCTCGCCAAGTGGGTGGCCGGGCACCCGGACCGCCAGGAGGTCCGGATGACCGTCGCGGTGCTGCGGAACGGGAAGCGCGAGGCGGCGATCCGGCTGCGCGAGAAGGACTCGCCGAACGAGGTCCTCACGGGCCCGGACCTGGTGCCGGGGCTCGCGGAGGCGCTGGCGGCGACGTTCGCGTCGTGATGTACGGGGCGCCCGGGGGCGCCCCGTTCCGCATCAGCTCCTGGAGCAGCTGGGCAGGGACGCCGTGTCGCCCTTGCGCAGCTTCTCCAGGGACTTCGTCGCGTCGTCGATGGTGTTCACCTTGATCAGGGTGAGGCCGTCGGGGGTGTCGGCCGCGGCGGCCGCGCAGTTGTCGGCGGGGGTGAGGAAGTACCGGGCGCCGGCGTTGCGCGCGCCGACCAGCTTCATCTCGATGCCGCCGATCGGGCCGACCTTGCCGTCGTCGTCGATGGTGCCGGTGCCGGCGATGAACCTGCCGCCGGTGAGCGAGCCCGGGGTGAGCTTGTCGAGGATGCCGAGCGAGAACATCAGGCCGGCGCTGGGGCCGCCGACGTCGGCGAGCTTGATGTCGATGGTGAACGGGAAGACGTGGTCGGTGCCGGCCTGGATGCCGACGATGGCCCGGTCGCCCTCCTCCGACCTGGCCGTCGTGAGGACGACCTTCTCGGACTCGGTGGCGTCCTTGTGCGCCTTCTCCGCGGCGGCGGCCGCCTTGGCCGGGACGATCGTGAAGACCACCTGCTCGCCGGGCTTGTGCCTGGTGACGAGCTTGGCCACGTCGCCCGGCTGCTTGACGGCGGTGCCGTCCACGGCCCGGATCACGTCGCCCGCGTGCAGCCGGCCCTCGGCGGGGGTGCCCTTGACGACGGTGGCGACGACGACGCGGGTGGTCACCGGGATGCCGAGCTCACGCAGCGCGGAGACCTTGGCGCTCTCCTGCGACTGGCTGAACTCCTCGGCGTTCTCCTGGCTGGACTGCTCCTCGGTCTTGCCGTCCGGGTAGAGCGTCTCGTGCGGGACGATCACGTTGTCGTGCGCCAGCCAGCCGTAGACGGCCTCGACCGCGTTCATCTTGTAGTCCGCGCTGGTGACCCGGACCGTCGTCATGTTGAGGTTGCCGGTGGTCGGGTACGTCTGGTGTCCCGTGATGCTCAGGACCGGCTCCCCGCGCGCCTCACCGAGGGTGTTCACCGTCGGACCGGGGCTCATCTCCGCGTAGGGCACCGGAATGAGGACGCCGACACAGAGCAGCGTGATCAGGACCAGGGTGGAGGCGAGCATCGTCGCGGTGCGGCGTGGCATGGAACGACAGTACGGGACCGGCCTGTGAGTGCACCCGCGGGGCGGTCCGTACGAGGATCAGCCGACGGTGGTCGCGGGCGAGGTCTCACGCTCCGCCCGCACGGAAGCGGAAGGCTCGGCGGACGCGGTGGGGTGGGACCGCTCCATGGCGTCCCGGAACCGCGCGTAGCCCGCGAGCTCGGCGACGTCCCCGATGGTCTTGTTCCTCGATGCCCAGCTCGCCCATATCGCCGCGCCGACGACTGCGAAAACCGGAATCAGCAACCAGGCCAGCGCTGCCATCCCGACCTCCCATCCCCAATGGTCCCCAGTGAGTTGATCAGCAGATTATTCATCCGCGTCATCAACGCTCACGCCTGGGGGCCGGTTACGCAAATCGGGCACACGACTACGGGTTGTCGGCGTGGCGCCTTGCCAGAGGGCAAGGGCTCGCGGTGAAGCCTCAGCAGGCGCCCACCCTCCCCCAGCCTTCGGCCGGGGGGACCCCCAGGCTCGGGGCGAAGGTCTCAGCAGGCCCCCACCCACTCCTCTGTGCCGTCCGAGAACGTCTGGTGCTTCCAGATCGGGACCTCGTGCTTGAGGTCGTCGATCAGCTTCCGGCAGGCTTCGAAGGCCTCGCCGCGGTGCGGGCAGGAGACCGCGACGACGACCGCGAGGTCACCCACATGGAGGTCACCCACCCGGTGCACGGCGGCCAGGGCGCGGACCGGGTAGTTGGCGACGACCTTCTCGGCGACGCGGCGCAGCTCCGCCTCGGCGGTGGGGTGGCAGGAGTAGCCGAGCGCGTCGACGTCCGCGCCGCCGTCGTGGTTGCGGACCGTGCCCACGAAGAGGGTGGTGCCGCCGGCCGCGTCGTCGCCGACCGCGCGGAAGACCTCGTCGACCGAGAGCGGCGTGTCCCGGATCGCGAGGAGCTTGATCGGGTCCTCGGCCGCCTGCTCGCCGGGGTGGTCGCTGGGCGCGTGGTTCTCTGCCATGGACCCATCGTGCCGTACGGCACCGACGGGCCGGAATAGAGATTTCGCCCGGCGAGACGGACCCTCCGTAGGAGGGTCCTACAGGCCGCGCCGCTTCCGCATCTGCCGGACCAGCGCCGCCGTGCCCAGCAGCGCCACCGTCGCACCGGCCGCGCCCGCCGCCGTCGCGTCCTTGCGGCCCAGGCGGCGGCCGGCGACCGTGTGCCGGCCCGCGGCCTCCTCCAGGAGCGCGGCGAGCACCTCCTCGTTGGTCCACTTCGGCCGCCAGCCCGCGTCGTGCAGGCGTCCGACGCTGACCACCCAGGGGTGCATCGTGTACGCGAGGTCGCCGGCCGGCGACGGGGTGAGCCCGATCCGGTGCAGCCGGGCCGCCGCGCCCAGGGCCACCGCCGAGGGCAGTTCCATGCGCCGGATGCCGGACAGCTCCTCGACCTCCTCCTGCTCCAGCCAGCCCTCGCAGCCGACCGCGAACTCCCCGTCGACCTTCTCCAGGGCGGCGTACTCCAGGGCGCTGACCAGGTCCTCGACGTGGCAGAACTGCCAGGTCGGACGCGATCCGGCGACGACGAGCAGCCGCGGCGACTCGAAGTAGCGGGTCAGCGCCGTGTCCGTGCCGCCGACCAGGACCGCCGGCCGGACCACGGTGACGTTGAGCCCGGGGTGGGCGCGCGGCGCCCGGCGGGCCAGGCGCTCGATCTCCAGGAGGTCGCCGACACCGGTGGCCTCGGCCGTGGCGCGCAGCTCGGCGTCCTCGGAGAGCGGGATGTCGTTGTCGGGCAGCGCCCCGTAGACCATCGCCGACGTGCACAGCACCACCCGGTGCACCCCGGCCGCCGCGGCGGCGGTGAGCACGGTCTGGGTGCCGCGCACGTTGTACGCCGTGCGGGCGGCCGGGTCGGTCTCCAGGTCGAGGTCGACCGCGAGGTGCACGACGACGTCCGCGCCGCGCAGCTTCTCGGCGATGGCCGGGTCGCGCACGTCGAGGATGTGCCACTGGGCCTCGGACACCTCCCCGCGGCGCTCGTCGATCGCGATGACCTGCTTGACCTCCTCGGACTCGGCGAGTCGCCGGGTCAGCAGGTCGCCGATGCCGGACGCGGCACCGGTGACCGCGACGACGGGCCCGCGCGCGGCGGGGCGGGTTGACGGGTTTCGCGCTGCGCGAACCTGAGGATCTGGGGAACTCACCGGGCGTCTCCAGCGGTTGTCTTCAGTACGTACCCGAATGACGCGTACGTACCAGGTGGCGTCCATCCTGCCCCAGGCCACGGCCCGGCGGAGCACCGAGCCCGGATCCGGTGCGGATGTCGGGGCGGTGGCCCGCCGGTCGGCCCGGTCTGACCGGCGGGCCACCGCCTACGCTGGTGGTGAGAGTCCGCCGTCGGCAGCAAGCCGGCGGCCATACGAGCCGAGGAAACCTGTGAGCGACACCCCATTCGGATTCGGCCTTCCGCCGGAGGAGCCGGAGAACGGCGACGAGGGCAAGAAGAAGGACCCCGCCGGAGGTGGCCAGGGGTCCGGTGGCCAGGGCGGCAACCCGTTCGGGGCGAACCCGTTCGGTTTCGGCGGGATGCCGGGCATGGGCGGGCCGGGCGGCGCGGACAATCCGTTCGCCGCGATGTTCGGTTCGATGAACCCCCAGGACCTTGGCGCGGCCTTCCAGCAGCTCGGCCAGATGCTCAGCTACGAGGGCGGGCCGGTCAACTGGGACATGGCCAAGCAGATCGCGCGCCAGGTGGTGGCGCAGGGCACGTCCGACGGCACCAAGGACGCGAGCGTCGGCCCCGCCGAGAAGGCGGCGGTCGAGGAGGCGGTGCGCCTGGCCGACCTGTGGCTGGACCAGGTGACCTCCCTGCCCTCGGGGGCGAACACCGCCGTGGCGTGGAGCCGCGCCGAGTGGGTCGAGGCGACCCTGCCGGCCTGGAAGCAGCTCGTGGACCCGGTCGCCGAGCGGGTCGGCTCGGCGATGGGCGAGGTGCTGCCCGAGGAGATGCAGGCCATGGCGGGCCCGCTGATCGGCATGATGCGCTCCATGGGCGGCGCCATGTTCGGCCAGCAGATCGGGCAGGCCGTGGGCGTGCTCGCGGGCGAGGTCGTCGGCTCGACGGACGTCGGCCTGCCGCTCGGCCCGGCCGGCAAGGCCGCGCTGCTGCCGCTGAACGTCCAGGCCTTCGGCAAGGGCCTGAGCGTCCCCGCGGACGAGGTCCGGCTGTACCTGGCCCTGCGCGAGGCCGCCCACCAGCGTCTCTTCGCGCACGTGCCGTGGCTGCGCGCGCACCTGTTCGGCGCGGTCGAGGGCTACGCCCGGGGCATCAAGGTCGACACCTCCAAGCTGGAGGAGGCCGTGGGCCAGCTGGACCCGACGCATCCGGAGCAGCTGCAGGAGGCTCTCCAGCAGGGCATGTTCCAGCCCGAGGAGACTCCGGAGCAGAAGGCCGCCCTGGCCCGTCTGGAGACGGCGCTCGCGCTGGTCGAGGGCTGGGTGGACGCGGTGGTGCACGAGGCCGCGAAGGCCCGGCTGACCTCGGCGGACGCGCTGCGTGAGACGCTGCGCCGGCGCCGGGCGACCGGTGGCCCCGCGGAGCAGACCTTCGCCACCCTGATCGGCCTGCAGCTGCGTCCGCGCCGGCTGCGGGACGCCTCGCGCCTGTGGGCCTCGCTCACCGACGCGCGCGGCATGGACGGCCGTGACGCCCTGTGGGAGCACCCGGACATGCTGCCGACGGCGACGGACCTGGACGACCCGGACGGCTTCGTCCACCGCGAGCAGCTGGACTTCTCCGAGCTGGACAGGATGCTCGGCGAGGCGGCGGCCGGCGGCGGTTCCCAGGGCGCACAAGGCGACGGCGGGAACGACGGCACGGACGAGGGCAAGGACGACACCCAGAAGTGAGCCTGTACGACGACGCGGTCCTGGTGCTGAAGGAGTACGAGGACCAGCCGGAGCTTCGTGACGTCTATCTGGAGCACCTCGCGGCCCACCCGGACGGCATGTACAAGCCGTGCGGGGCCGGTCACCTCACCAGCAGCGCGCTGGTGATCGACCCCTCGCGGGGGCAGGTGCTCCTCACCCTGCACAAGAAGCTGAACATGTGGCTGCAGATGGGCGGCCACTGTGAGCCGGGCGACCCGACGGTCGAGGCGGCGGCGCTGCGCGAGGCGACGGAGGAGTCCGGCATCGCGGGCCTGACGCTGCTGCCGGGCGGCCCGGTGCGCCTCGACAGGCACCCGATCCC
Organism: Streptomyces sp. NPDC004788; assembly: GCF_053601115.1. Classification (NCBI taxonomy): domain Bacteria; kingdom Bacillati; phylum Actinomycetota; class Actinomycetes; order Kitasatosporales; family Streptomycetaceae; genus Streptomyces; species Streptomyces sp. NPDC004788. The sequence goes on along the minus strand of NZ_JBSGBF010000012.1, from coordinate 78,241 downwards.
GGCGCCGTGCCACTGGCACCTGGACGTGCAGTACGCGGCGCTCGCCCCGGCCGGGGCGGCGGCGGAGATCAGCGACGAGTCGCTGGACCTGCGCTGGTTCGGGTACGACGAGGTGGCGGACGTGGCGGACACGTCGGTGGTGCGGCTCGTGGAGCGCACGCTGAAGCGCCTCTGACACGCGCGTGAAGCCGTAAGGGGCGGTCGCCATGGGCGACCGCCCCTTACACGTCACTCCGCGTCCCTCCGCGTCAGCTCCAGACGTTGCCCTGGTTCTGGGCGTGCGCTCCGTGCTGGCCCATGCCGAACTGGGCGGCGAGGCCCTGGCCGATCACCGCGTTCTGCGGCGGAAGGAGCTCGCTGGGCTGGACGAGCGCGAAGCCGGTGCCCATGAAGCTGAGCTCCCAGCCCTCGCCCGTGTTGCCGCGCCGCCGCCACACGCCGGAGGAGTGCGTCTGTGCCTGCATCTGCACGCGCAGCCCGGTGGACCAGGCGACGATCGCGTCGGCGTCGCAGTTCACGTACCGGTCGGGGGTGACCTGCATGAGCAGCGGAGCGCCGGAGGTCATGAGGGCGACCTTGCCCTGGCCGGTGATGTTCAGCTGGTACTTCCCCGAGCCGGAGATGCCGTACAGGCTGTCGACGGCGATGACCTCGTGGTGCAGCGAGGAGTCCATGGCCAGCACGTAGGTGCTGTCCACGGTCAGGCCATCCTGCTCCACGTCCATGACGTGGACGTGCTGGGCGAGGTTGGCGAGGTAGACGGTGCCCTGCCCGTGGCAGCGCATGAGGTCCAGGCCCTCACCGGTGTGCGCGCGTGCGCGCGCCTGGCTGTTGCTGCGGTACTCGGCGTCGAACTCGACGAGTCCCTGGTAGGCGACCATCGTGCCCTTGCGGGCGAGCACGTCGTCGTGGCCCTGCATGGTGACGCGCAGCATCTGCTTGTTCTGCAGACTCCAGCGTTCCTGGGTCTGCTGGTCGTTGAAGGCGAAAAGCGGGCTCTGCATGATCTCTGACTCCCCCTTCAGCCCCGGACGCGAAGACGGTCGGTGCTGTCCTCGCTCGGCTGGACGACGACGATGCCCTGCCCGGAGAAGGCCATCTGGAATGCCTCACCGCTGCCGCGGCCGATCAGCGACTGCGCCTTGAAACTGCGCTTGCCCTTCACCTTGAGGTTCGGGGACCAGGCGACGAGCGCGTCCGGGTCGACGTACGTCTCGTCCTCCCCGCCGCCGCAGTCGACGACGATCGGCTTGCCCCGGGAGGTCAGCGCGACCCAGCCCTGCCCGGAGATGGTGGTGTTCCACAGCCCCTGTCCGGCGAACTTCGCCAGGCCCTTCACCCGCTCGACGCCCCAGGTCAGATGCGCGTCGAAGGCGAGGAGATTGGTGGCGTTGACGGAGATTCCGTCGCCGTTGAGCTGGATGACGACGACGTTGGCCCCGTAGTCGGCGAGGTACAGCAGTCCGTCGCCGGAGCACTTCATCAGGGGCGCGCCCTCGCCGGTGATCCAGTCACGGGCGATCTGGCGCACGGCCGGCGGGTTGGGCTCGTACTGGACGAAGCCCTCGTAGGCGACCATCGACCCGACGCGCGCGAGGAGGTCGTGTCCCGTCTGGAGGGCGACCTTGAGCATGTGGTTGCCGTGGTTCTCCATGCGGGCGGTGACGGGTGCGGGGGCGTATCCCGCGATCGACTGGTTCATGACGGGCTCCCTCAGACCTCGTACGGCTGGACGACGATGAAGTTGCCGGGTGCGCCCCGGAACTGGAGGTTGACGCCTTCTCCGGTGTCGCCGGGATAGGCGTTGCGGCGCATGCGCACCTGGCTGGAGACGACGACCTGGGAGGCCGCCGACCAGGCGACCACCGCGTTGGAGTCGGCGAACGTGGTCGGCGTGACGGGCAGGACCACGGGCACGCCGTGGGTCTTCACGACGACCGTGCCGACGCCCTGGAACTGCATGGTGAACAGGGCACCGCCGGGAATGCCGTGTCCCTCGATGCGGCGGACCTCGTACTGCAGCGACTCGTCGAAGGCGAGCACGTTCTCGGCGGACACGCAGATGGCGTCGCCCTGGAGCTCGACGGGGTGCAGATGGGTGGACTGCTCGGCGAGGAACACCTGGCCGTGGCCGGTGCAGCGCATCAGCTGCATCTCCTGGCCGGTGGCGCCGCCGACGATGCGTCCGGCGAAGCCGGCGCCCTTGTAGCTGAAGTCGACCTTGCCCTGGTAGAGCACCATGCTGCCCTGCTTGGCGAGCACGGGCTGGCCGCCGACGCCGAGGTCGACGCGGACGAGCTTGGCGTTCTGCGGCGTCCACCGCTGCCCGTTCGGCGTCTCCTTGAACGTCTGGAGCGCGGCGGCGACGCCGGGAGCCTGGGGCGAGCCCTGAGGCATGCCGTAGGGCTGCTGGCCCGGGACCTGCCCGTACGGCGCGGGCTGCTGCGCGTACTGCGGCGGCTGGCCGTAGGGGGCCGGGGCGGGGGCGGGCTGACCGTACGGGGCCGGTGCGGGCTGGCCGTACTGCGGGGGCTGCGGCGGCTGCTGCCCGTACTGCGGCGCCGCCGGCGGCTGCTGCCCGTACGGGGCGGGCGGCGGGGTCGGCGCGTGCGGGGCGGGAGCGTGCGGGGCCGGCGGCGCGGGAGCGGGCGGCGGGGTCGGCGCGTGCGGGGCCGGGGGCGTCAGGGGCCCGACCATGGTCGGCGCGGCGTGCACCGGCACTCCGGCGGGCGGGGTGCCGAACGCCGGAGCGGGGGCCGGGGCGGGGGCCGGGGGTGCGGGAGGGGCGGCGAACGCGGGCGGCGCGGTGGCCTGGGCCGGCGGGGCGAAGCCGGGGGCGGCGGCCGGAGGCTGCTGCTGCGGGGCCTGCTCCTCCTCGACGACCTCGCCGCCGAAGTTCTTCAGGAGCGCTTCGAGGCCGCCGTCGAAGCCCTGGCCGACGGCGGCGAAACGCCACACGTCCTTCAGGTAGAAGTCGCCGAGCATGACCGCGCGTTCGGTGGAGAACTCCGCGCCCGTGAAGGCGTAGCGGGCGACCTCCTCGCCGCCCGCGACGATCCGGATCCAGCCGGGGCCGACCTGCGACATCTGCCCGGCGCCGTCGATGGTCGCGGTGAACGACAGCTTGTGGATGTGCGCCGGAACGCGGTCCAGGGTGACGCGGAAGGACTCGGTGTCACCGGCCTGCGCGCCGAGCAGCTGGATGGACTCCTCGGGCGACTTCGGCTGGTTGAAGAAGACGAAGTAGCGGTCGTCGGAGAGCCGCTCGTCGGCGTCGAGGCCGAAGCAGCTGATGTCGAAGGTCAGGCCGGGCGCCGCGATCTGCACGCCCACGTACAGATCGGTCCCCGCCGTGAGATCGCTGATCTTGGCCTTGTGGCCGCGTTGGAATTCCCTGGCCATGTGTGACGACCGTCCCCCATCCCGAATGTACGAGTGCGTCGCGCCAGGCTAACGGCTGGTCGTGACATCGGGGCAGGCGCGTACCCGATCGGTACGAAACCGGCACCGGACCGACTCGCGGGCCGGCACGGCGGGTGTCACTCCTCGCGCGCGTGCGGCAGCTGCGGGAGGCGGGCCGCGGCGGCCACGCCCTCCAGGTAGCCGCGGGCCCGCTCGGTGCGCGGATACGCCTCCAGGAGCCGCCAGAACCGCGGCCCGTGACCGGGCACCAGGAGGTGGGCGAGCTCGTGGCACAGGACGTAGTCGACGACGTACTCGGGCATGCCCTGGAGCCGGTGGGAGAGCCGGATGCTGCCCTCGGCCGGAGTGCAGGAGCCCCAGCGGGTGTTCTGGTTGGTCACCCAGCGCACGGAGGCGGGGCGGGCCCGGTCGCCGAAGTACTGCTCCGACAGGCGCTCGGCGCGCTCGGTCAGCTCCTGGTCGCCGAGGACGCGCCTGCTCTCCTGGGCCGCCAGCCTGTCCAGCATGACGGTGACCCAGCGGCGCTCCTCCGCCTCGGACATCCGGGCCGGGATGAGCACGACGGTCCGGTCGCCCTCGCGGTAGGCGGAGACCGTCCTGCTGCGGCGGGAACTTCTGCGCACCTCGACCGCGCTCGTCCCCGAGCCGCGGGGCGGTCTGCTGGTCACGCTGGGCTTCGGGTCGGCCGGCACGGCCCCGACGTTACCCGCTGCGCGCGGCGGAAGTCCCGCACCCCCGCATTCGAATGATGAACGCCAGCGCCTGTGGACAACTCTCCGCACCGCCGGCGCGGCCCGGGCAACCTGATCGCGGGAACGACGAACGGAGATCGTTCACGTGGTTTGCGGGGGTGGGTCGTGCATCCGATGGTGAAGCCGGCGCTGCGGCGCGCCTGGCGGAATCTGCAGTACGTGCAGTTCGGGGTGACGCCCGCGCACGCGGTGGTCCTCGGACCGGTGGACCCGACGACGGGCAGCCTCATCGGGCTTTGCGACGGGACGCGCGGGATGGAGCTCCTCGCGGCGGAGGCCAAGCGGCTCGGGCTGCGGGAGGGGCATCTGGAGGAGCTGCTCGGGCGGCTCGCGGCGGCCGGACTGATCGCCGACGCGTCGGTACGGCCACCGGGCGACGGGCCACCGGACGCGCCGCCCGGGCGGGCGGACCCGGAGCTCGACGCGGTGCGGGCGGACCTGGCCTCGCTGTCGGTGGTGCACCCGGCGCCGGACGGTGCGACGCGGGCGCTGGCGGCGCGCCGGGCCCTGCGGGTGCAGGTGCGGGGCGCGGGGCGGGTCGGCGCGGCCGTGGCGGCGCTGCTGTCGGCGGCGGGCGTGGGCCGGGTGGAGGTCCTGGACTCCGGCACGGTCGCGCCGTGGGAGGTCTCGCCGGGCGGGCTGCCGCCCGAGGCGGTCGGGGAGCGCCGGGCCGTGGCGGCGCGGCGGCTGGTGGGCCGGTCACAACCGGGCGGGCGGTCGCCGAGGAGCTCGGGCGGCGGCGAGGAGCCGGGGCTCTCGCTCGTGGTGGTGACGCCCCGGGACGGGCTGGGCGCCTACGTGCCGGACCCGCTGCCCGCGGAGAGCTGGCTCGCCACGGGCACTCCGCACCTCTACGCGGGGGTGCTCGAAGCGACCGGTGTGGTGGGGCCGTTGGTGCTGCCGGGCGGGACGGCCTGTGCGGGCTGCATACAGCGGGAGCAGGCCGACCGCGAGCCCGTCTGGCCGCGGCTTCCGGCCCAGTGGCGCTCGGGCGCGCCGCATCCGCTGCCCGCCTGCGACGTGTCGCTCGCGACGGCGGTCGCGGGGCTCGCGGCGGCGCACGCCCTGGCGTTCCTGGACGGCGATCTGCCGTCGAGCACCGGCGCCCGGTGGGAGGTTTCGCTGCCGCTGCTGGAGTGGCGCTCGGCGCCGGTCCGGCCGCACCCGGCGTGTCCGTGCGGGGCGCGGCTCGCCGCGCGGGGGGAGCATGCCTCGGCGGCCGTGCCGTGCCGGAAGGGCAGGCAGGACACAATGGCGGGGTAACGAGCTTGTGCGGCACGGAATCTGGGACTTCACGGCACACGGGACTTGGAGAACACATGTCTGATCTTCCCCGGAAAGCGGTCACCCGGACCGCCAAGCTGGCCGCGTTGCCGCTGGGCTTCGCCGGGCGCGCCACCTGGGGCCTGGGGAAGCGGATCGGCGGGAAGTCTGCGGAGATAGTGGCGCGGGAGCTCCAGCAGCGGACGGCCGATCAGTTGTTCCGGACCCTGGGCGAGTTGAAGGGCGGGGCCATGAAACTGGGTCAGGCCCTGTCCGTCTTCGAGTCGGCGCTGCCCGAGGACATCGCCGGCCCCTATCGGGCCGCGCTGACCAAGCTGCAGGAGGCGGCGCCGCCGCTGCCGGTGGCCACGGTGCACGGGGTGCTCGCGGAGCGGCTCGGCGAAGGGTGGCGGGAGCTGTTCGAGGAGTTCGAGGACAAGCCCGCGGCGGCGGCCTCGATCGGCCAGGTGCACCGGGCGGTGTGGCACGACGGCCGCGAGGTCGCGGTGAAGGTGCAGTACCCGGGGGCCGGTGCGGCGCTGCTCTCGGACCTGACGCAGCTGAGCCGTTTCGCACGGCTGCTCGGCCCGCTGATCCCCGGCATGGACCTCAAGCCGCTGATCACGGAGTTGCGGGACCGGGTCGCGGAGGAGCTGGACTACGGCCTGGAGGCCGAGGCGCAGCGGCGGCACGCGGAGGAGTTCGCGGGCGACCCGGACGTGGTGGTCCCGGCGGTGGTGCACCAGTCGGAGCAGGTGCTCGTGACGGAGTGGCTGGACGGGGTGCCGCTGTCGGAGATCATCGCGGACGGCACTCCGGAGCAGCGCGACCGGGCCGGGCAGCTGCTCGCCCGGTTCCTCTTCTCGGGTCCCGCGCGCACCGGACTGCTGCACGCCGATCCGCATCCGGGGAACTTCCGGCTGCTGCCCGGCCCCGAGGACGACGCGGGTGCAGGCTCGTGGCGGCTGGGCGTGCTGGACTTCGGCACGGTGGACCGGCTGCCGGGCGGGCTGCCGGAGACGATCGGCAGCTGTCTGCGGCTGACGCTGGCCGGCGAGGCGGAGACCGTGTACGAGCTGCTGTGCGCGGAGGGCTTCGTGAAGAAGTCGATCGCGCTGGACCCGGACGCGGTCCTGGAGTACCTGCTGCCGATCATCGAGCCGGCCGAGGTGGACGCGTTCGGTTTCACCCGTGGCTGGATGCGCGCCCAGGCGGCCCGGATCGCCGATCCGCGCTCCCCCGCCCACCAGTTGGGCAGGCAGTTGAACCTGCCGCCCTCGTATCTGCTGATACACCGTGTGACGTTGAGCACGATCGGGGTGCTGTGCCAGCTGGGCGCGACCGTACGGCTGCGGGACGAGCTGGCGCGGTGGCTGCCCGGGTTCACGGAACCGTCGGAGGCGTCCTGAGGGGGCGCCCGGTCACCACCAGGAGGAGTCGAGGCGGCCCTCGATGGCCCTGATGTTGGCGCGGGCGCACTCCTCGCAGAAGTAGCGGCGGCTGCCGTTCTCCACCGAACAGGTCCAGGTGACGGGGAGTTCCCGGGCGGTCTTGCCGCAGCGGGCGCAGACGAAGCGGGGCTCGGGGGCGGGGTCGTCGTTCACCTTGGTGACGATAACCCGGCGGGCAGCCGCGACCGGTGCAACGCACCGCGGGGGCCGGTCCGTTCGGACCGGCCCCCGCGGATCGGTGGCTGCCTGGCTCAGTGCATGACGGCCATGGCGAGCGCGCGGCGGGCGCGCAGCGACACGCGCTCGGCGCGCCGCTGCATCCGTCGGGCGGCGACCAGGCGCAGGGCCTGGCGTTCCGCGTCGACTTCCCGCAGGCGCTCATGCATATGGGCACGGGCCAGGGCTTCTGGGATGAGTTGCATTTCACGGGTCCTGTTCTGACGCGAGCGCATCGCGCCGTTCATCGAAAGTTCTGGGGTCGCGGAGCCGACCGGCTCGGGGGCGGACGAGGTCATCGGGGCCTGCTTCTGGGGATCGTGCGTGTGGGGACGGTCGATGGTTCCGATGGCGTTCATGCCGCGACCGGGTTCTTGCGCGGGCGGCCACGGGGCCGCTTGCGGGCCACGACCACGCCCTGGACGAAGAGCTCGCCACCCCAGACGCCCCAGGGCTCGCGACGCTCGATGGCGCCGGCGAGGCAGGCCTCCATGAGCGGGCAGGTCTTGCAGAGCGACTTGGCGTACTCGACGTCGGCCGGGGACTCGGCGAAGAAGACCTCGGGGTCGTACGAGCGGCAGGGGACCGGTACGCCGAGGTTCTCGATGGCGTCGTCGAGCGCGGTGAGCGCGGTGAGGGGGGCGAGGGGGGTCAAGGCGGAGTCCTCCGTGAGGCCGGGCGGGGGGATCGTTTCGGAAGGCGGTACGGACGGGGCGTGCGCTTCGAGTTGCACGGGTTTTCTTCCTCGTCTGGTCGTTCCGGCCTGTTGGGCCGGGGTTTCTGCTGGTACCGGTCGCTGCTGGTCCCGAGGCCCCTTCGCTCCGTCAGCCCCGTTCGGGGACAAACAGAAGGGCCGCGGATCCCTGGTGGGGTTCCGCGGCCCTGAAGGCGCCGGCCTGATCGTCGATCAGGCTGGATCACTCCAGGGTTCGAGCCCACGGAAGGCCCACATCGTGTGGTGCTGCGTCGTCTGCTGCTGGATACCGGCACCGGTCGCGATGGCCGCAAAGCCATAGGTCGTGGCCTGGGCCTTGCCCACCACTCCTGCTTCCAGTGCCTTGGTCGGTCGCTCATTGCGCTCCGGGCGATCCATCAGCAGACCGGACATGCCAAGAGGCAGTCCGGCGCCGGACAGACCGGTGCCACGGAGGCTGGAGGACGCGAAGGCGGAGAGGCCGAGCGAGCATGCGGAGGCGACGACCGAGAGATCGGTCATTTTGGCGGTGCTGGTCTTGATGTTCTTGATGCTGATCACTGGAATCGCCTCCCTTCGGCGTCTCGGAGGGCTCGGGGTGAGCCGGACCCTCATGTTCGATTGGACAAGTACAGCACGAAGACAGGACTTCCAAGAAGCCGCTGTTTCCGTGGTTAAGAACCTATGGGGCTTGACGGGGCGGGCGCAAACTATTTTTCCGACGAGTTTTCCTCAGACCTCGTCGTCGCTTCCGCCAGGCTCCTCACCTGCGCAGATGGCGAGAACATCGGTGCCGAAGCGGTCCAGCTTGCGGGCGCCCACGCCGGAGATCGCCGCGAGCTCGCCGCCGGAGCCCGGCCGCTGCTCGGCGATCGCCATGAGCGTCTTGTCGGTGAACACGCAATAGGCGGGCTGGCCGAGCGCCCGGGCCTGCTCCGCGCGCCACTCCCGCAGCCGCTCGTACAGCGCCTCGTCCATGTCCGAGGGGCAGTCCTCGCAGCGCATCAGCTTCATCTCGCCGGCCTCGGTGAGCGTGGCGCCGCAGACCCGGCAGAGCGCCGGTCCGCGCCGCTTGCGCCGCGTGGAGGCCCCGCCGATGCCCCGCTCGACGCCTCCGCCGCCGCCCGCTCCGGCCGCACCGAGGGAGCCGGAGCCGGGCCGCAGGCCCTTGAGGAAGCGGGTGGGGCGCCTGGAGGCGCGGCCGCCCGGGGAGCGGGACAGCGCCCACGAAAGCGAGAGGTGGACCCGGGCTCGGGTGACGCCCACGTAGAGCAGCCGGCGTTCCTCCTCGATCTGCTCGTCGGTCTTGGCGTAGGTGATCGGCATCATGCCCTCGGTGAGGCCGACCAGGAACACCGCGTCCCACTCCAGGCCCTTGGCGGCGTGCAGCGAGGCGAGCGTGACGCCCTGGACGGTGGGGGCGTGCTGGGCGGCGGCCCGCTCGTCGAGCTCGGCGACCAGGTCGGAGAGGGTGGCGCCGGGCTTGGCCCGGGCGAAGTCCTCGGCGAGCCGGACCAGGGCGGCCAGCGACTCCCAGCGGTCCCGGACGGCACCGGAGCCGGCCGGCGGCTCGCTGGTCCAGCCCTTGGTGGAGAGCACGGCCCGCACCTGGGCGGGCAGGTCCTCGGCGTCGTCGAGCAGCGCGTCGTTCCCGCCGGCGCGGGCGGCGCCGCGCAGGGCGACGCCCGCCTCGCGCACCTCCTGGCGCTCGAAGAAGCGCTCGGCGCCGCGCAGCTGGTACGGCACGCCGGCGTCGGCGAGCGCCTGCTCGTAGACCTCCGACTGGGCGTTGACCCGGTAGAGCACGGCGATCTCGCCGGCCGGGACGCCGGCGGCGATCAGGTCGCGGATCCGGCGGGCGGTGCCCTCGGCCTCGGCGGGCTCGTCCGCGTACTCGGTGTAGACCGGCTCGGGGCCGGGGTCGCGCTGGGAGACCAGCTCCAGGCGGTGCTCGGCGGCCCGGCCCCGGGCCTGGCCGAGCAGCCCGTTGGCCAGGTGCACGACCTGCGGGGTGGAGCGGTAGTCGCGGATCAGCTTGACCACGGTCGCGTGCGGGTGACGGGTGCGGAAGTTCAGCAGGTGCTCGGGGGTGGCGCCGGTGAAGGAGTAGATCGTCTGGCTGGCGTCGCCGACCACGCAGAGGTTGTCTCGGTCGCCGAGCCACAGGTCGAGCAGCCGCTGCTGGAGCGGCGAGACGTCCTGGTACTCGTCGACCACGAAGTGCTGGTACTGGCGGCGGATCTGGTCGGCGATGTCGTGCCGGTCCTGGAGGATGCCGACGGTGAGCAGCAGCACGTCCTCGAAGTCGATCACGTCGCGGTCGCGCTTCAGCTGCTCGTACATCGCGTAGATCTGCCCGATCTCCGCGGGGTCGCGCGGGGCGTCGCGCAGCGACTTGGCGACGGCGGCCGGATAGTCGGCGGGGACGGTCTGGGTGACCTTGGCCCACTCGATCTCGCTCGTGACGTCCCGCAGCTCGTTGCGGTCGAGCCGGACGCGGCAGCGCGCGGCGGCCTCGGCGACCAGCTGGACCTTCCGCTCCAGGAGCCGGGGCAGCTCGCCACCGACGGCTTTCGGCCAGAAGTACTGCAGCTGGCGGAGGGCGGCCGAGTGGAACGTGCGGGCCTGCACCCCGCCCGCGCCGAGCTGCCGCAGCCGGCCGCGCATCTCGCCGGCGGCGCGGTTGGTGAACGTGACGGCGAGCACGCTGGCGGGCGCGAGTACGCCCGCCCGCACCCCGTAGGCGATGCGGTGGGTGATGGCCCGCGTCTTGCCCGTACCGGCTCCGGCGAGGACGCACACCGGGCCGCTCAGGGCCAGGGCGACCTCGCGCTGCTCCGGGTCGAGCCCGTCGAGCACCGCGTCGGCCGAGTCCGGGACCTGCGGGAAGAGAGTGGAGTGCGTTGCTGCTGTCACCCCGCCATGCTGCCAGGTCGGGCAGGGTCGGTGCGGCGCGTCGTCCACAGGCGTGAGGCAGTAGTCATACGAATCCGGGGTATCCGCGTTCCGGGAATGGCCGGGTGACGGCGTACGTTCTTCCTCTCGGCACCGACCCCGAGCAACCCCTACCCGAGGAGCGCCAGGCATGCAGGGCACTGTGACGATGTACAGCACGACGTGGTGCGGCTACTGCCGCCGGCTGAAGAGCCAGCTGGACCGCGAGGGCATCGCGTACACCGAGATCAACATCGAGCAGGACCCGGAGTCGGCGAAGTTCGTCGAGAGCGTCAACAACGGCAACCAGCTCGTCCCGACCGTGGTCGTGGTCCCGGCGTCCGGCGCCGAGCAGGTCGCCATGCCGAACCCGAGCCTGGCCCAGGTCAAGCAGGCCCTGGCCGTCTGACCGCAGGCAGCGCGAGCGGCCGCCTGGCCGAAAACAGCCCCCTCCCGGCACTCCGGGAGGGGGCTGTTCCGGTTCCGCTTGAGGAGCCGAGGCCGGCCGACGGCCTCAGGCCGCGTCGCCCGGCTTCGGCAGCGGCTTGCCGTACCAGAGCTCGATCAGCCGCGAGGCGATCGAGATCCCGTACGGCGGCAGCACCTCGCCCGAGTCGAAGCCCGCGGCCAGGTCCTCGCGGGAGAACCAGCGGGCCTCGTGGATCTCCTCGCCGTCCACGTTGATCTCCGAGGAGGTCGCCCGGGCCATGAAGCCCAGCATCAGGCTGGACGGGAACGGCCACGGCTGGCTCGCCACGTACTCGACCTCGCCGACCGTGACGCCCGCCTCCTCGAAGACCTCCCGCGCCACGGACTGCTCGATGGACTCGCCCGGCTCGACGAAGCCCGCGAGCGTCGAGAAGCGGCCCTCCGGCCAGTGCACCTGGCGGCCGAGCAGCGCCCGGTCCTGGTCGTCGGTGACCAGCATGATCACGGCCGGGTCGGTGCGCGGATAGTGCTCGGCGCCGCACACCGGGCAGCGCCGGATGTGCCCGGCGGCCGCGACCACCGTGCGCTCGCCGCAGCGCGAACAGAAGCGGTGCAGCCGCTGCCAGTTCTCCAGGGCCACCGCGTGCGTCATCAGACCGGCGTCCCGCGCCGAGAGCAGCAGCCCCGCCTCGCGCAGCCCGGCCGGCCGCGCGGACTGGTCCATGCGGCCCGGCAGGCTGTCCTTCTGCAGCGCGAAGTACGAGACGCCGTCCTCGTCCGTGCCCAGGAAGTAGCGGTGCGTCTCGGTCAGCGGGGCCTCGAAGGCCGGGGTCATGACCAGCTCGGTCCGGCCGTCGGGCGTGTCGTCGATCAGCACCTGGCCGCCCGAGACCACGAAGACCCGGGTCGTCGGGTGGCTCCAGGCGGCCGCGAGCCACGCCTCGTCGAGGCGGTGGTGCGCGGCCCGATCGATCCCGCTCGGGGCCGTGAGCGAGATCGGGCGGTCCGCGAACGCGTTGTTCAAGGTGCTCACAGGTGCTTCCAACTCCCCCGGATCGGTGTCAGTGCATACGAAGTTCAGCGGACGGCGGCGGGCAGGTCGCCCCACAGGTGGGCGGTCGTCTCGACGCCCTTCATGAGGAGATCGAGCTCGATCTTCTCGTTGGGGGCGTGCCAGCCGTCGGACGGGACCGAAATGCCCAGGAACAGCACCGGCGTGCCGAGCACCTCCTGGAGGTCGGCGGCCGGTCCCGAGCCGCCTTCACGGGTGTAGCGGACCTTGGCGCCGTCGAAGGCGCGGCTCATCGCGCCGGCCACGGCCTTGAGGGCTGGGTGGTCGAGCGGGGTGAGGCACGGCCGGGTCGGGGCGCCGAAGACGATCTCGTACCGGATGCCCGCCGGCACCAGACCGGCCAGCCACTCCCGTACGGCCGTCTCGATGTGCGCCGGGTCCTGGCCGGCGACGAGCCGGAACGACAGCTTCAGATGGGCGGAGGCGGGGACGATCGTCTTGCCGCCGGGGCCCTGGTAGCCGCCGCCGATGCCGTTGACCTCGGCCGTCGGGCGGGCCCAGACCCGCTCCAGGGTGGAGTAGCCGGCCTCGCCGAGGGTGCCGTGCGACTTGGCCGTGGACAGCCAGCCGGCCTCGTCGAAGGGCAGCTCCGCGACGAGCGCCCGCTCGGCCTCGGACAGCTCGGTGACGCCCTCGTAGAAGCCGGGGATCGCCACCCGCTCGTCGGCGTCGTGCAGCGCGGCCACGATCCGCCCGGCGACGGTCGCCGGGTTCGGCACGGCGCCGCCGAAGGAACCGGAGTGGATGTCCTGGTCCGGTCCGAACAGGTCGATCTCGCAGTCCGCGACCCCGCGCATGCCGGTGCACACGGTCGGCGTGGTCTCCGACCACATGCCGGTGTCGGAGACGATCACCAGATCGGCGGCGAGCCGGTCCGCGTGCTTCTCCACCAGGGCGCGGAAGTGCGGCGAGCCCGACTCCTCCTCACCTTCCACGAGCAGCTTGAGGTTGACGGCGGGCGCGGTGCGGCCGGTCGCGGCGAGGTGCGCGCGCACGCCGAGCGTGTGGAAGAAGACCTGGCCCTTGTCGTCGGCCGCGCCCCGCGCGTACATCCGGCCGTCGACCAGCGTCGGCTCGAACGGCTCCGTGTGCCAGCCGTCCTCGCGGGCGGCGGGCTGCACGTCGTGGTGCCCGTAGACCAGGACCGTCGGCGCGTCCGGCTCGCCGGACGGCCAGTCGGCGAAGACGGCCGGGGCGCCGTCCGTCTCCCACACCTCGACCGTCGCGAAGCCGGTGTCCGCCAGCTTGGCGGCGAGCCACTCGGCGCTGCGCCGCACGTCCCCGGCCCGCTCGGGCTGCGCCGACACGGACGGGATCCGCAGCCACTCGGCGAGGTCGTCGAGGAAGGCGGCACGGTGCTGCTCGATGTACGTGCGCACGGCAGCGGTGTGGACGGCGTTGTCCGGGGTCTCGCTCATGCCACCGAGCCTATCCGGCGCCGGAACGCTCCCCGTCGTCGGCCGGGGCGTTCCCGCGCAGGATCGCCTCGAGCTCCGCCCGGCCGGGCAGCCGCCGCGGCCGTACGACCTCTCCGGTCCGTACGTACACGAACGCGGCGGCCACCTCCTCCGGGTCCAGACCGTGCTGCTCGGCCCAGGCCAGGCGGTAGATCGCCAGCTGCAGCGGGTCGGCGTTGCGCAGATGGCTGGTCTTCCAGTCGACGATCTCGTACGCGCCGGTGTCCGCGTCCCGGTAGACGGCGTCGATCCTGCCCCGGACCACGCGGCCCGCGAGCGAGAGGTGGACGGGTATCTCGACCCTGTACGGGGTGCGGCGGGCGTACGGCGTGCGGTCGAACGCCTCCTTCAGCGCCTCCAGGTCCCGCTCGTCGAGGATCTCCGGCTCCCCCGCGAACTCCTCGCCGCCGGGCAGCTCGTCCGGGCCCAGCATCGGCAGCGGCAGCTCGTCGAACCGCGACTCCACCCAGGCGTGGAACCGCGTGCCGCGCCGGGCCGCGGGCTGTGGCGGTTTCGGCATCGGCCGCGCCAGCTCCTTGGCGAAGCCGTCGGGGTCGGCGGCGAGCCGCAGCACCTGGGAAGCGGACAGGTACGCGGGCAGCAGGACGTCACGGGTGGTGGCGCGGGAGCGCTGGAGCTCGGCGGTGAGGGAGGTGAGGTCACGGTCCCAGGAGGCGATCGTCTTGGCGTCCTCGGAGGTGAGAGCCGCGCGAGGCGCGGGAACGCGGGGCTCGGCCTCGTCCCGCTCCGGGTCGTCGGCCTCGTCCCACTCCGGGTCGTACGGAGGCGCCTCCAGGTCCTCGGGGAGCCAGAGGCCGTCGGGGTCCGGGTCCGAGGCACCGGGCACCGCCGTCGTGGGTTCGTGCCCACCCGCTCCTCCCCCTGGCTTCGCCGGGGGGACCTCCAGCGGAACGTACGCCCACAAACGGGACAGGACCGCTTCCGCCGCCTCCCTACGCCGTTCCAGGGACTCCTTGTCCAGGGGCAGCGGCCAGGCCTGGTCCCTCGTCTCCGCCGCCAGGAGCGGGTTCTCCTCGCCCTCGTCCGGTTGGTCCGCCCATGCCTCGATCTCGCCGTGGCCGGCGGCGCAGTGGTCGTAGAGGGCCTGGAGGAAGTCCGAGGGGCCGCGGGGCTTCTTCTGGGAGGGGCCCCACCAGTGGGCGGAGCCCAGGAGGAGGGAGCGGGGACGGGTGAAGGTCACGTAGCCGAGGCGCAGTTCCTCGGTGTGCTGGTGGTCGCGGAGGTCCTCCTTGAAGGACTTCATGGCGGCCGGGGTCCAGGCGTCGAGCGAGGGCAGGGTCGCCGCGTCGCCGCGCAGGGCGTACGGGAGGACCTGGGGCTGGGCGGTCCAGGACTCGCGGGCGCGGGTCGACGGGAACTGGCCGGTGACCAGGCCCGGTACCGCGACGACGTCCCACTCCAGACCCTTGGACTTGTGGGCGGTCATCACCTTGACGGTGTTCTCGCCGCCGGGGAGCGCGTTGTCCAGGCCCTTCTCGTACTGCGCGGCCGTGCGCAGGAAGCCGAGGAAGGCGAGCAGCGTGGCCTCGCCGTCGAGGGAGGCGAAGCCGGCGGCGACGTCGAGGAAGTTGCCGAGGGTCTCGCGGCGGCGGGCGGCCAGGGCGTGCGGGGAGGCCGACAGCTCGACCTCCAGGCCGGTGGCGGCGAGGACCCGGTGCAGCACGTCCATCAGCGGGTCGGCGAGCGAGGTGCGCAGCGAGCGCAGCTCGGCGGCGAGGCGGGCGAAGCGGACCCGCGCCTCGGCGGAGAACGGCAGGCCGTCGTCCTCGCCGCCGCCCGAGTCGAGGAAGGTGTCGAGCGCGTCGGCGAGGGAGACCACCTCGGCCGGGTCGACGCCCTCGACGGCGGCGGCGAGCCGCTGGTCGGCGTCGGCGGCCTCCGCCCCCGGCCGGTGCACCAGGAGCCGGGCGCGGCGGCCGAGGAGGGCGAGGTCGCGGGGGCCGATGCGCCAGCGGGGGCCGGTGAGGAGGCGGACGAGGGAGGCGTTGGCGCCCGGGTCCTGGAGGACCTCGCAGACGGCGACGAGGTCGGCGATCTCCGGCAGGTGGAGCAGGCCGGAGAGGCCGACGACCTCGACGGGGACGTCACGGGCGACGAGGGCGGCCTGGATCGCGGGGAAGTCGGTGGCGGTGCGGCACAGGACGGCGATCTCGCCGGGCGGGGTGCCGGTGCGGACCAGGTGGGCGAGGGAGTCGGCGAGCCAGTCGAGCTCCTCGGCGTGGGTGGGCAGGAGCGCGATCCGCACGCTGCCGTCGCGCTCGGCGCCGGGCGCGGGCCGCAGCGCCTCGACGCCCTCGTGCATGGCGCGCAGCGGGGCGGCGAGGCCGTTGGCGAGGTCGAGGAGGCGGCCGCCGCTGCGCCGGTTCTCGGAGAGCGCGAAGCGGGTGGCCGGGCGGCCGTCCTCGTACGGGAAGTGCTCGGGGAAGTCGTCGAGGTTGGCCACGGAGGCGCCGCGCCAGCCGTAGATGGCCTGGCAGGGGTCGCCGACGGCGGTGACGGCGTGGCCGGTGCCCTGGCCGAAGAGGCCGGAGAGCAGCAGCCGCTGGGCGACGGAGGTGTCCTGGTACTCGTCGAGGAGCACGACCCGGAACTCGTCGCGGAGGATCGCGCCGACCTCGGGGCGGGTGGTGGCGAGCTCGGCGGAGAGCGCGATCTGGTCGCCGAAGTCGAGCAGGTCGCGGGAGCGTTTGGCGGCGCGGTAGCGCACGACGAGGTCGAGCAGCTCGCGGCGCGCGGCGCCGGCCTCGGGGAGTTTGCGCAGGTCGGCGTTGGTGAGCTTGGCGCCGGCGAGGTCGGCGAGCAGCTCCGTGTCGTACGCGAGGAGCCGCTCGGGCCGTACGAGGTGCTCGGCCAGCTCGGCGTCGAGGGCGAGGAGGTCGCCGACGAGGGTAGGGAAGGAGCGGGTGAGCGCCGGGTACGGGCCGGGGGCCTCGCGCAGGACGCGGGCGGCGAGCTGGTAGCGGGTGGCGTCGGCGAGGAGGCGGGAGGTGGGCTCCAGGCCGATGCGCAGGCCGTGGTCGGTGAGGAGCCGGCCGGCGAAGGCGTGGTACGTGGAGATGCGCGGCTCGCCCGGCGGGTCGTCCGGGTGCGCCGGATCGGACGCCGGGCCGGGGGCCGGGTCCGGGTCGGTGACGCCGGCGCGGACGAGGGCGGTGCGCACGCGCTCGGCGAGCTCGCCGGCGGCCTTGTTGGTGAACGTCAGTCCGAGGACCTGCTCGGGAGCGACCTGGCCCGTGCCGACCAGCCAGACCACCCGGGCGGCCATCACCGTCGTCTTGCCGGAACCGGCTCCGGCCACGATGACCTGCGGGGCGGGCGGCGCGGTGATGCAGGCCGTCTGCTCCGGGGTGAACGGGATGCCGAGCAGCTCCTTGAGCTGCTCGGGGTCGGTGATGCGTGCGGTCACTCGAAAAAGGCTAACGGGCCCCGCTGACAGTCCCGCCCGGCAGACGTCGTCGGTCAGGCCGGGGCAGGCCGGTCAGACCGGTCAGGCCGGTCAGGCCGGGGTCAAGCCGGTCAGCCCGGCCGCGGTCAAGCCGGTCAGCCCGGCCGCGGTCAAGCCGGTCAGCCCGGCCGGGGTCAGGCCGGTTAGGCCGGGGTGCCCGGCTCCAGCTTGGAGACGTCGACGGTCTGGTCGGCGGGCGGTACGACGACCTTCACGGGCTTGTCGTAGTCGGAGAGCACCACGACGCCGGGCTCGGGGCCGCCCCGCTTGACCATCCTGAGGATGTACGGCTTGCCGCGCTCCGACACGGACACGGTGGTGGTCTGGCCTGCGGTGCCTTCGGCCTCCCGCTTCACGAGCGTGGCGACCGGGGTGCCCTTGACCCGGGCGTCCGGGCCGCGGGTCAGTCCGGTGCGCTCGGCCTTGTTGCGGCCGAGGTCGGCGAGGAGGGCCTTGAGGTCGCAGACGCTGCTCAGGTTCTCGGTGCCGGGCTGCCCCTGCGGGATCTTCAGCCAGCGGCCCTTGAGCAGCTCGATCGTGGCCTCGATCTGCGGTTCGGGCATCCCCTGGGAGGTCATGGAGGCGCGCCAGAACGCCTCGTCGCCCTTCATGTACGTGACGGTGCCGGTCTGCCGCAGTTCGGCGGCGCCGCCCTGGAGCCTGACCACGCCGGCGCACTGGTGGTGGTTGTTCACGGAGAAGTCGACGTCCATCGGCTGACCGCCGGAGACGACGCGGCCTGCGAGGCGGAGCGAGGTCGCCGACTGGGTGGCGGTGACCGCCTTGTCGGCGATCTGGTCGGCGGTGAGGCCCTTGAAGGGGTCGGGCGGCGGCGGTGCCTGGGCGGCGGCGGCCAGGGCGGCGGGCCCGGCGCCCGCGACCAGGGCGGCGCAGAGAGTGGTGGTGACGGCGGCGGCGCGGAGCCTGGGCAGCCTCGGCAGCTTGGTGTGGGACGCCATGCGAGCCTCCTCGCGGTTCTCCCGGACCCCGGACGTGTCCTGTCCCCGATCTTCCAGCCTGCCGGAGCGGGCGCACCCGCGCGACCGCTCGGGCGGGCTCGCCCCGTGGCCGGCGCGGTGGCGTCGGCGCTAGTCCACGACGTGGCGGCCCTCCGGGCGGGCGCTGCAGGAGGCGCGGAAGGCGCAGGTGGTGCAGTGCTGGCCCGTGGTCGGGGTGAAGCGCTCGTCGAGGACGCGGCCGGCGGCGGTGGCCAGGAGGTCGCCGACCCACTCGCCGGACAGCGGCTCCTGGGCCTGGACCTTCGGGAGCGCGTCGCCGCCCTCCTTCTTGGGTGCGGCCTGGCGGAGGTGGACGAGTTCGGCGCCGCCGGGTTCGGGGGTGCGTCCGCCGAAGACCTCGTCGACGGCGCCCTCGCGAACGGCGAGCTGGTAGACGGCGAGCTGCGGGTGGTGGGCGACCTCGTCCTTGGTGGGCGCGGACTTGCCGGTCTTGAAGTCGACGACGTAGGCGCGGCCGTGCTCGTCGGCCTCGACGCGGTCCATGGAACCGCGGATGCGGACCTGGTACGCGCCGGCCTCCAGGGTCACGTCGAAGTCGTGCTCGGTCGCGGCGGGCGTGCGGCCCGCGCCCCGGTTCAGGACGTGCCAGTGGAGGAAGCGTTCCAGGGCGATCCGGGCGTTCTCCTTCTCCTGCGCGGACTTCCAGGGCGCGTCGAAGGCGAGCGCGTCCCAGACAGAGTCCAGGCGGGTCATGAGGACGTCGAGGTCGGCGGGGGTACGGCCGGAGGCGACCTCGTCGGCGAGGACGTGGACGACGTTGCCGAAGCCCTGGGCGGCGGTGGCCGGGGCGTCCGCCTTGACCTCGCGGCCCAGGAACCACTGGAGCGCACAGGTGTTGGCCAGCTGGTCGAGCGCGGAGCCGGACAGCGCGACGGGGCGGTCGCGCTCGCGCAGCGGGGTCTCGCTGCGGGTCGGCTCGGCGAGTCCCCACCAGCGGTCCGGGTGGGCCGCGGGGACGAGCGGGTTGCCGTCCTCGTCCGCGAGCGCGGCGAGGGCGGCGAGCCGTTCGGCGGCGGCGGCGCGCAGCTCCGGCGAGGCGTCGGGGTCGACGGTGGTCGCGCGCAGTTCGGCGACGAGCGCGGAGACGGCGAGGGGGCGGCGGGGGCGGCCCGTGACCTCCTTCGGCTCGACGCCGAGTTCGGTGAGGAAGCGGGAGGGCTGGTCGCCGTCCTCGGCGGGCGCCTTGACGGCGGTGACGACGAGACGCTCGCGGGCGCGGGTGGCCGCCACGTAGAACAGCCGGCGCTCCTCGGCGAGCAGCGCGCCGGGCGTCAGCGGCTCGGCGAGCCCGTCCCGCCCGATCCGGTCGGCCTCCAGGAGCGAGCCGCGGCGCCGCAGGTCGGGCCAGACGCCCTCCTGCACGCCCGCGACGACGACCAGGTCCCATTCCAGGCCCTTGGCCCGGTGGGCCGTCATCAGGCGTACGGCGTCGGGGCGGGTGTGGCGGCGGGTGAGCGTGTCGGCGGCGATGTCCTGCGCGTCGAGCTCCTCCAGGAAGTTGAGCGCGCCCCGGCCGCCGACCCGGTCCTCGGCGCGGGCGGCCGTCTCGAACAGGGCGCACACGGCGTCGAGGTCCCGGTCGGCGTTCCGGCCCGCCGGGCCGCCGCGCAGCGAGGCCCGTTCGAGCCGCCCGGGCCACGGCGTGCCGTCCCACAGCAGCCACAACGCCTCCTCGGCGGTGCCGCCCCCGGCCAGCCGGTGCCGCGCGGCCCGCAACAGCTCGCCCAGCCGCCGCGCCCCGCGCGCGTACGCCTGGTCATGCGCCACCAACCGCTCGGGCTCGGCCAGCGCCCGTGCGAGCAGCACGTCCGACGGCGCGGGCACCTTGTTCCCCCCGGCCCGCTCCTCGTCCCGCAGCGCCCTCCCGAGCCGCCGCAGATCGGCGGGATCCATCCCGGCGAGGGGCGAGGCGAGCAACGCGACGGCGGTCTCGGTGTCGAGCCAGACGGGCGCGGAGGCGGCGGGGCCGGGGGCGTCGGGGGCGGCCGGGCCGGCGTCTTCAGCCACGGGT
Organism: Streptomyces sp. NPDC004788; assembly: GCF_053601115.1. NCBI lineage: Bacteria > Bacillati > Actinomycetota > Actinomycetes > Kitasatosporales > Streptomycetaceae > Streptomyces > Streptomyces sp. NPDC004788. Next base: position 58,054 of record NZ_JBSGBF010000012.1, on the reverse strand, counting down.
GCCTCCGGCGCGTCCAGCGCGTCCGGCGCGTCCAGCGCGTCCGGCGCGTCCAGCGCGTCCGGCGCGTCCAGCGCGTCCAGCGCCTCGGGCACGCCCGCTGCCTCCGGTGCCTCCGCTGCCTCGGGCACGTCCAGTGCCTTGGGCACGCCCGCTGCCTCCGGTGCCTCCGCCGCCTCCGGCGCGCCCAGCGCCTCCACCGCCTCGGGGGCTTCCGGTGCCTCCGCCGCCTCCGGCGCTCCCAGCGCCTCGGGCGTGTCCAGCGCCTCAGACGCCTCCAGCGCCTCGGGTGTGTCCGCTGCCTCAGGCGCGTCGGCGTCAGCGGCGTGCGTCGCCGCGCCGCCCGCCACCGCCCTCAGCGCGAGCAGCAGCGCCGCTACGGCCGGCTCGTGGCGCAGGGGGATGTCCGCCGCGTCCGTCTCCACCGGGACGCCGGCCGAGGTCAGGGCGCGGCGGAGGACGGGGAGGGGGGTGGCGGAGCGGGTGAGCACGGCCATGGTGTGCCAGGGGAGGCCGTCTTCGAGGTGGGCGCGGCGCAGCAGGTCGGCGATGTTGTCGGTCTCGGTGGAGGGGGTCGGGTACGTGTAGACCTCGGCGCGGCCGCCCTCGCGGACCGGAGCGAGCGCGCGGTGGGCGCGGACGCGGTCGGCGGGGAGGCGGGGCAGGGGCATGCGCGCGGCGAGGAGGCGGGTGGCGGCGAGCAGCTCCGCGCCGGAGCGGCGGGAGGTGCCGAGGACGCGTACGCCGCCCCCGAAGGTCTCGGGGAAGTCGAGGATGCCGTTGACGTCGGCGCCGCGGAACGCGTAGATCGACTGGTCGGGATCGCCGAAGGCCACCACCGACCCGGCGGTCAGCCCGCGCAGCAGCCGGACCTGGGCCGGGTCGGTGTCCTGGTACTCGTCGACGAAGATCGCGTCGTATGCCGGCAGCGTCCCCGGCGCCGCGGACTCGGTCAGCCGCACGGCCCGCTGCACCAGCTCGGTGTAGTCGACGACGCCCTGCAGGTCCATGACGTCCAGGTACTCGGCGAGGAAGCCGGCCGCGGCCCGCCAGTCGGGCCGGCCGACCCGGCGGGCGAAGGCGTCGAGGGCGCCGGGCCCGAGGCCCAGCTCACGGGAGCGGGCGATGACGGCGCGGACCTCGTCGGCGAAGCCCCGGGTGGTCAGGCAGGCGCGCAGTTCGTCGGGCCAGCGGACCTTGCCGAGCCCGGCCTTCTCCAGGTCGATCTGCCCGGCGAGCAGCTCGCGCACGGCCAGGTCCTGCTCGGGGCCGGAGAGCAGCCGCAGCGGTTCGGCGAAGAGGTCGGCGTCCTGGTGGGCGCGGACGAGGGCGTAGCAGTACGAGTGGAAGGTGGTGGCCTGCGGCGGGCGCCGGCCGCCGAGCCGGGCCGCCATCCGGTCGCGGAGCTCCACGGCGGCCTTGCGGCTGAAGGTGAGGACGAGCAGCCGCTCCGGGTCCGCGCCCCGCGCCAAGCGCGCCGCGACCGCCTCGACCAGCGTCGTCGTCTTCCCGGTGCCGGGTCCGGCGAGGACCAGAAGCGGTCCGTCCGCGTGCTCAACCACCGCCCGCTGGGCTGCGTCAAGCACAGGGGGCCGGGCCGGCGCCGGGACGGCCCGCACCAGCCGGTACGCACCGGGTCCCCGCGTGGACGCGAGGGTGGAGGAGGAAGTCACGTGGGTCGCCGGTCCTGCTGGGTCTGCGGAGTGGGGGTGCGCGGAAACGCGAACCTCGACGTTACGCGATTCCGCGCGCCCGGATCCCGTACCTCGCCCCGCGCCTCACTCCTCGGCGCCGGCTCCGCCGTCCCACCGCGCCGCCCGCATGTCCAGCCTCACCGGGCCTCCCCTGGGCTCCCGCAGCGGTGTGCCCTCGGCCCGGTAGTGACCGAGCGCACGTCGCTCGTGTCCGGGCAGCAGCACGCCGTCCGACCGGACCACGCGCCACCACGGCACGGAGCCCCCGTACAGCGCCATGACCCGGCCGACCTGCCGCGGCCCGCCCTCGCCCAGCCATTCGGCGACGTCGCCGTAGGTCATCACCCGGCCGGGCGGGATCTCCTCGGCGACCTGAAGGACCCGTTCCGCGTACTCGGGCAGCTCGGGCGGCTCCTGTGTCTCCATTCGGGACATCCTGCCTCACCCCACCGACAACCCCCTGATGCCTCCGTTCGGCCCCGCTTCGTGCCACCATCGTCCGGGCGGTGACTGGTGATACGAGATCAAGAACAAGATCAAGAGCAAGAGACCACGCTAGAGACGACGGCCACGACGGCCACGGCACAGCACGCAGAGACGGACATGGTGATGACGCACGACAGCCCGCCCGAGCGCGGGCCCGAGCCCGAGCCCGCTCGGGAGCGTGGTCCTCAGCCTGATCCGGAACAGCCCGACCGGCCGGAACAGCCCGACCGGCCCCACCAGCCGGAACAGGCGGGACGGCCCGCGCAGCCGGAGCAGTCCGCTCAGCCGGAGCAGTCCGCGCCGGCCCCGGGCGGGGCTCCCGAGCGCGTGTCCGGTGACGAGCCGCTCCTCGCCGCCCGCGTGCACCGGCCGTCCGACCTGATGCGGCTGCTCGTCGGCGTCCTGGCCATCGCCCTCGTCCTGGCCATCGCCGCCTTCGCCCACGGCACCACCTCCGGCCTGGAGCAGGACATCAACAAGGGCGCCGGCGGCGCCCCGGACGTCTTCGTCAAGATCGCCGGTCTGGTGTCCTCGATCGCCGTCCTGTGCGTCCCGGTCGCCTTCGCGATCGAGCGCCTGATCAAACGGGACGGGCTGCGGATCGCCGACGGTGTCCTCGCCGCCGTCCTCGCGCACGGCGTGACCCTCGCCACGGACCTGTGGGTGGCGAACGCGGCGCCCGGCACCATCCAGGACGCGCTGACGCAGCCGCAGTCCGGCGGCGGGCTCACCGACCCCGTGCACAACTACCTCGCCCCGGTCATCGCGTACATGACCGCCGTCGGCATGGCCCGCAGGCCGCGCTGGCGGGTGGCGCTGTGGGGCGTGCTGCTGCTCGACGCGTTCACGATGCTGGTGGCCGGCTACACCACCGCCTTCTCGATCATCCTGACCGTGCTGATCGGCTGGACGGTGGCGTACGGCACGCTGTACGCGGTCGGCTCGCCGAACGTCCGGCCGACCGGCCAGACGCTGCTCGCCGGTCTCCGCCGGGTCGGCTTCCGGCCGGTGACGGCGCTGCGCGCCGAGGGCGTGCCCGACACCACGGACAAGGACAAGGACCGGGACAAGGACCGGGACAAGGACGCCGGCGACCGCGGCCGCCGCTACATCGTGACCCTGGAGGACGGGCCGCCGCTCGACGTCACGGTCGTCGACCGCGAGCAGCAGGCGCACGGCTTCTTCTACCGGGCCTGGCGGCGCATCAGCCTGCGCACCATCACCACCCGCCGCTCGATCGTCTCCCTGCGCCAGGCCCTGGAGCAGGAGGCGCTGCTCGCGTACGCGGCGATCGCCGCGGGCGCGAACGCGCCGAAGCTGATCGCCACCTCCGAGCTCGGCCCGGACGCCGTGATGCTCGTGTACGAGCACCTGGGCGGCCGGACCCTGGACTCGCTCGACGACAAGGAGATCACCGACGACCTGGTGCGCAGCGCGTACCGGCAGGTCAAGGCGCTCCAGTCGCGCCGGATCGCGCACCGCAGGCTCGCCGGCGACGCGATCCTGGTGGATCGTTCCGGCAAGGTGATCCTCACGGACCTGCGGGGCGGCGAGATCGCGGCCGGCGATCTGGTGCTGCGGATGGACATCGCCCAGCTGCTCACCACGCTCGGACTGCGGGTCGGCGCCGAGCGGGCGGTCGCCGCGGCCGTGGAGGTGCTCGGCCCGGACGCCATCGCCGACTGTCTGCCGCTGCTCCAGCCGATCGCGCTCAGCCGGTCGACCCGCGCCGAGCTGCGCCGGCTCGCCCGCGAGCGGTCCAAGCGGGAGCGCGAGGCGGTCCTCGCGGCCTCCGAGGCGGCCAAGCAGGCCCGGGCGGAGGCGCGGGCGCACGCCAATCTGGAGACCGACCGCAAGGCGGCCCGGGCGGAGAAGCAGGCCGACAAGAAGGCCGAGAAACGGGCGCTCGACTCGGCCCTGGACGAGGCCCGCGAGGAGGACCTGCTCGCCCAGATCCGGCAGCAGGTGCTGCGGATCCGGCCGCAGGCGCCGGTGGAACCGGTCCGGCTCGAACGCATCAAGCCGCGCACCCTCGTCTCGCTCATCGCGGGCGCGGTCGCCGCGTACTTCCTGCTCTCGCAGATCGCCCGCACCCCGATGTCGACGATCAGCCAGGCCGACTGGGCCTGGGTCGCGGCCGCCGTCGTCTTCTCGGCGCTCAGCTATGTGGCGGCCGCGATGAGCCTGCTCGGCTTCGTGCCGGAGCGGGTCGGCTTCTGGCGGACGGTGGTGGCGCAGGTCGCCGGCTCCTTCGTGAAGATCGTCGCCCCGGCGGCGGTCGGCGGCGTCGCCCTGAACACCCGCTTCCTCCAGCGCTCGGGCGTGCGCCCGGGGCTCGCGGTGGCGAGCGTCGGCGCCTCCCAGCTCTTCGGCCTCGGCGCGCACATCCTGCTGCTGCTGTCCTTCGGCTATCTCACCGGCACGGAGCGGTCGCAGTCGTTCACCCCGTCGAGGACGGTGATCGCCGGTCTGCTGACGGTCGCGGTGCTCGTGCTCGTCGTGACGGCCATCCCGTTCATGCGGAAGTTCGTGTCGACCCGGCTGCGGTCGCTCTTCGCGGGCGTCGTGCCGCGCATGCTGGACGTGCTCCAGCGGCCCGTGAAGCTGGCCACGGGCATCGGCGGCATGCTGCTGCTCACCGCCTGCTTCGTCTTCTGCCTGGACGCCTCCATCCGCGCCTTCGGGCACGGCGACACGACGCTCAGCTACGCGAGCGTGGCCGTCGTCTTCCTCGCCGGCAACGCGCTCGGCTCGGCGGCCCCGACGCCGGGCGGCGTCGGCGCGGTCGAGGGCGCGCTCACCTTCGGCCTGGTGGCGGTGGGCCTGCCGCTGGAGGTCGCCACGCCGGCGGTGCTGCTGTACCGGCTCCTGACGCTGTGGCTGCCGGTGCTGCCGGGCTGGCTGTGCTTCAACTGGCTGACGAAGCGGGAGGCGCTGTAGCGGCGCGGATACGGGGAGGGCGGCGTCGTAGGCGCCGCCCGCCCCGTATCCCGGCGGGCCCCCCCGCC